>CACWSI010000012.1 GCA_902763555.1 uncultured Erysipelotrichaceae bacterium
GTTTTTCTTTCTTTAGGATTAGATAAAACTAAAAAAGGAGGCGATGACAATATGCTGTAATGAATTTAATGAAATATTGGAAAGGAGCCAAAATGATAACAAATAAAATAAACGCTAAAAAAATCGTAACCACTGCGAATGGTTACGACTAGAGATATGCTGAATTAGCAATCACCAAATAAATAGTAGCATATCTCAATTTTGAATACACGGCAAAACCGTAGAAAGGTAAAAATTGATTTATGTTACGAAAATCAAAAACGCCCTATGTTAGGGACGTCTATCTTGCTTACCTCATCGATGGCGCTAGACGTACTAAAACCGACGAGTTTCCTATAATCGAAGAGTGGATGGTCGCCACTGAGCCACCAAAAGAAATAATTCAGTGGGATAGAAGATGCGATGTAAAAGATCCACTTAACACAGCAATTTGTTTCTATTGCTGCGATCCAGGATTTCAACCAATATTAGGTAATCCTCAACGATATGCAGAGAAAATGAAACAATATCAATGTGTTGTTGGACTAGATGCATCACCATTCGACAACATGCCTCTAGTTGTTCAGAAATCACAAATCTATCTTAACCTTGGAATCACCTATTATTATGGGCTATTAGGTATTAAAGTTATTCCAAATGTTAGGTTGGGCGATGATAGAACATTATCTTCATTAGAGGCTTATCCAAAACATACGCTTATTGCAATTGGAACGCATGGATTCACTAAAAGACTTGATAATAGAATTATATTCGCTGAACAAGTCCAAATAATAGTTGATGAATTAGAGCCGAAAGGCATTTGCGTTTATGGCCCTGCTTCTGATGAAATATTCGGCTATGCAAGACTAAAAGGAATTCCTATCTATCAATATGATTCCTATACAATGAAAGAAAACGCTAAAGATAAAAAGCGTAAACTTTCTGAGGAAGACCATAATGAAGGGTAGAAACTCATTATTTGGTGGCAAAATGCATTCTGCCTCAGGCAATATATCGTTTATGCCAAAAAGCGGCAAAAAATCTGAATTTGCTAAATTCATCGCAAATAGATCTGATATTGACCCTAACGGCATGTATGATGTAATAGCGCATGGCAATTGGAAAGAAATCGAAGTTTCTTCTGGCGGCAGAGATATTAGAGTAGATTCTCGGCAAGCTGCAAAATTGATTAAAAAGCAACCGGGCTTTAAAAAGGCAAAGGCAGTTAGATTGTTGTCTTGCAATACCGGTTCTCATCCAGAAGGATTTGCACAACATCTCGCAAATGCATTAGGCAAGCCAGTCTATGCTCCAAACATGACTATTCATTCGTATTCAAATGGTACACATTGGATTTCGGATAATGGAAAAAGAGGAGACTTTGTAAAATTTGTTCCAGGAGGAGTAAAACATGGAAGAAAATAAATATATTTGCCCTAAATGTGGCACTGAAATGATTGCTGTTTATGAAAAACCAGCTTTAAATCTCACTTGCCCTAAATGTGGTTGCAAAATAGCTACTACAAAATGGGAAGACATTGATTTAGATGATACTGATTATAAAATTGTTTTAAAATCATTAGCGCACCCATCAATGGATCAGGTGAAGTTAATTTCAAATTTGACAGGCCAAAACTTCATTGCTTCAAAAAGGCTTCTTGAAAATGGCGGTGTTTTGTTAAGCGCAAAGGCTATTGAAATAAGAGAAAAAAAGAAACTGTTAAATGAGAATGACGTTGATTTTTCGATTTCGCCAGAATTTCCTTATTAATATTTCCGTGTCACTGTAATAATCTTGTTAAAAAAACAAAAACCAGGTTTCCGATTGGGCCTGGTTTTATCTATAGGTGGGAGTATTTAACTCCTTTATTCTCAATGTCCCCAATTGTCGATACACATACAGGTTTTCAAGTCCAATTGTCGATACACATACGCATTAAAATAAAAAAGAGGATATTGTCTACCCTCTAGTTGATATAGATTCCATATTTCAGAAGGTGTTTTGTCTTCCTGATTAGGTATGGTTCTGTTTGAATCAGGATGCTTCTCCAAGAACAAAAGTGATATGGTCTCTATCGTGTATGATTACCCTACTAAATACTTTATTAAGCGGAAAGTCAATTAAAGAAGTAATTGTTCTATCGTATGGTGATAGGACTTTTTTAAATTGATAAAGATAATCGTTAACGCTAGTGGCGGTGCTTATAGAATTTTCAAGAGTCACTTTCTTCATGTATAGTGGTTTGAGCTTCTCTTTATAAGCCTTATTAATTTCGCGAGAAAAGTCATCATCAATATTTTCGTATTATTTGATTTTGTCCAATTTTTATGACTCTCATTTTTCCCAAATGATTGTATAATAAGGAAGTGATTATATAATGGCTGTCTCCAAAAAGAAAAAAGTATTCCTATCTATATTTTTGCCTTCGCTTATGGTGACAATTTTTGTTTTTACATTTGGTATATATTGGCTCGCTGAATTGCTGTTACAAGGTCATTACACAAAAGAAGGTATTGAAAACTATTCTACTGCTGCTTCTTCTATCTCGTTAGACTGTTTTTTAACCGTTAGAGAAGAAAGAAATTATGGAGATTCCTATTTTGTGAATAAAAGACCTCTAGTGAATTCGTTTTATCGCTACGAATATAATTACAATAAGCAATTTAAATGTGAGACAGTTATTCTTTCTTTAACTTACACAGAAGAGTTATATAAAGACGCTTATAAGGATGTTTCTTCTCAAGAGGGTTTCTCTCCTCGTTTGAGCTTTGACTACAGCAATTATTCGTTTTGCTTAAACGATACAGAAAGAATAGCTAGAGCAAGTTCTGGACAAGATTGGTATTATACATCGTATGATGTTGATAATAATTTCGTTTATTTAAAGTGGATTAATTTGGTTGGATGGTGCGAAGAAAAGAATACTTTGGTTTTTATTGGCTTTTATTATAACAGAAATAATCGTGGCTATACATTTAATGGTTGGGACGAAATGTTTTCAAACTATTTTAATTCCTATAATTGGTGAAATTTGCATAAATAAATCATCAAACTTTTGAGGATTTATTTAATAATTGAGTTATAAGTTTAAACCTCGTGTCTGTCTAGATTTTTCACGGGGTTTTTATGTTGCCCGTTACTAGTGGGTTGTTGATTCGTTAACTATGGTAAATATAGCGAAAAATGCCCAAAATAAGAAAAAACACGCACCTTTTCGTACGTGTTTCGACAATCAATGATGCCCTTAATTGTCGGCACCCTAATATGTTTTAAGGTCCAATTGTCCGTACACGAATTTGCTCTCATAAAAAAAGAGGATGTTGTTTATCCCCTAGTTGATATAGATTCCGTATTTAAGCAGATGTTTAGTCTTTCTAATTAGGTATGGTTCCGTTTGAATCAGGATGTCATCATCCATAGAAGTGATGGAGGAAATATCACCAGCTTCCCCAAGAACGAAAGTGATATGATCTCTATCATGAATGATTAATTTTGTATAAGTGTAATTTTATATGGAATTTCTATCGTCTTTAAGAATAAGATTCTTAACTTAGTTACTAGAACGAAAACACATTATTCAATTAAGAAAAGTATAAACACCTACTTAATGTTAAAATACATCATCTCTTTAACATATTCTTCATCAATTACATTATATTGGAAGTTTTTATGTGAGGCATTCGCCTAACATAATAACAAAAAAGTCGGTTTTACCGACTTTTCTTATTATAAAGGTAAATCCTTCTTTTCAAATCTAATAGAACCCATTATATAGCCTGCTAATCCAACAATAACTAATATAATTAATTTATAAATCCAAGCATTACCACCATCTAGAATTGATACAACATCAAATAAAGAAATTAATGATACATAATTGAAATTATTTAAAGCAGAAATTCTAACAACTGAAGGAATTACTGGCGAACCAAATAAACCTAGCATTGTTGCAACTAAGAAAAACATAGAAATTCCACCACCTAATGCCATTGCCTTTTTACTTCTATCAAAGATACAAGATGTTAAATAATTAATACCTGAAATAGCAAATAGTGTTACAAATGCACCTAGGTTAATTAATATTAATTTTAAATATGTTAAATCAGTTGTAACATCAGCAATTGCAAAGCAAATACAAGATGTAATTGTTGTACAAATAAACATTAATAATAAAGAACCTGCAAGATAAATTGCTTGAGTAAAAGTTACTTCCTTTCTTCTTGTTGATGTTGATAAAACAAAAGCCATTGAACCAGTATCAACTTGTCCAGCAATTAAAGAATTTGAACACATAATTAAATAAATAATTGGAAGTAATAATCCTGCCATCTTAAAGAATATAGAACCAACAATTAAACCATATAAATCCATAGTGCCTAATTCATGAATACCATCTGATACATTTTCGGGCAATTTATCTAATAAAGAACCTGCGACATCAATGAATAGCTTATCATGAATTTCGCTTTTTTTAGCTTTATATAAATCTTCATTAGCTTTTATATTTTCATCTATTAATGAATATTCATAATTTAGTTTATTTTGGAATTCTACAATACTTTCATAAGCAATTTTATAAGTATTTTTATAATCAAATCCCATTGCATCATATTTTTCTTCAGTGACCTTATAATCCTTTAAAATATTAAGTATTTCTTTTTTATAATCTGCTGAAGTTAATTTAGCTCCAACAACCATTGCACAAGCTTTTGCTGCACGATTTTCTAAAAATTCAGATCTATCATTTGTTATAAATTCAAGTAAAGAATAACCTTGGCAATCATTATATTCATAATTTTCAACATCTGATAACATATAAAATGAAAAATCATTAATATATTCATCAGGTATTTCTTCATTATTTTTACTATATTCGCTATCTAATAAATGATTTGGATTAATAGTAAGCATTGTAACCTTATATTCATTTGAATCTTCATCATAATATAATTTAATGGAATCACTTGCATAAGTATAAGAAGGAATAACATACATTTCTTTAAATTTATTTGTTACATCAGCTTCAGCTTCTGATTGAATTTCATTTAATTCATTTGCTAATTCTTCTTGAGCTTCTAAAGCATATTCTTCTTGCTTTGATGCAATAATAGCTGCTTTTGCATTAGCAATATGCTCATTTTTAATTTTTTCAGTTTCTAATGCAATATATTTAGCTTTAACCTCTTCAATAGCTTCATTTTGAGTTTTTCCTTGAGCCATTAAAGCTCCAATTTCATCCGCAGCTTCTTCTGTTGACATATCAGCTGCTACAGCATTTGCGATTTCTGATTGAATTTCATTTTCTTCACTTAGTACTTTTTCTTCTACTGCATTAGTTATTTTTTCTGTAACTAAATCTTTAATAAGATTTGTACATTTTAAATATGCTTCTTGAGTTTTTGCTTCCTTATAAGCTTTAAATCTTATAGCATTTTCTTTTGTATTTAATTCGTTAAATTTTGATGTAAATTTTGAATCAAATTCCTTTTCACCATTTAAAGCTTTATCCTCTACATTAATTGATGTTTTTTTAATTTCACTTGTAATTACTTCTTGAATAATAGTATCTTGTACTCCATCCTTTACACTTGAGATATTGCTAGTACCAGATATTAACATAACACAAGATAGCATAAAGCATACCGCAACTGTTATTATTAACCACATTAATCCATTTGCTTTGCAGCTTTGCTTAAACAAAGCTTTAGAAAATAATCTTCTTTTATTATTTTTCATCGTTATTACCCTCCATAATTTTTTTAAAATGCTTTTCTAAGGTATATTTAACCTCAGATATAAATTTCACATTTAATCCATCTAATTTTAAAAATAAATCGTTGATATTATCTTTATTTATTTCAATAGTACATTGATTGTATTTTTCTTGAATTCTAATAATTTTAAAATTCATTTTAATAAATTTATTAAATGATTCAGCATCATTAAATTCAATTTTAAAATCAACTTCATTTCTATTTTTAATTGCCTTCATGTCAGCTATATCAATAATATGTCCATTAGATATTAAAGCTACCTTATCACAGGTATCTTCCATTTCATTAAACATATGAGATGACATAAATATTGTTTTTCCTTTTTGATGTTCACGCTTAATAATATTTAAAAATGCATCTCTCATTAATGGGTCTAATCCTGTAGTTGGTTCATCTAAAATAATTATTGGTGAATCAGCCATTAAAGCGGCAACTAAGGCTGTTTTTTGCTTCATACCCTTACTCATTCTTTTTAAGTTAGCTTTAGGATCTAGCTGTAATTCTTTTATTAAAGAATCAGCATAGCTTAAATCAGTTATTCCTTTATATTCCGCTTGACTCTTTAAGAAATTAACACCTGTTTTTAAATCAGGGAAGGCTATTTCACCAGGAACATATCCAACAAGCTTAGCAATCTTATCTTGATTTTTCCATGATTCCATACCATTTACATAAACTTCACCTTTGGTTGGTTTAATAAATCCTAAAATGGATCTTATTGTAGTTGTTTTACCAGAACCATTAGTTCCTACAAATCCTATCATTTCACCTTTATTTATATTTAAATTGATATCAAAGATTCCTCTTTCGTTTCCATAATCCTTAGTTAAATCTTTAATTTCAATTAATCCTTCTTCTTTTAATTCCATTAGAAGTTACCTCCAAATTCTTTATCCTCTTTATAAAAATGCATAAAGTAATCTTCTAGCGTCTCTTTTATATTATTGAATTCCTTTAAATTATATTTAGTAAAGCAATGAATGACATTATTAATATTCTTATCCTCACAAGTTATTTTTAAAACAAGCTTTTCCTTATCTTCTTTTAAAATATTGATTATATTCTTATCATATTCATTTATGAATTTTTCATAATCATTTAAATCATTAAATCTAATACGATATTGTTTTAAAGATGCATGCTTTAAATCATTTGAAATAAATTCATCTACAATTCGACCATCCTTAATAATGGCAATTCTATCGCATGTTGCATCTACTTCACTAAAGATGTGAGATGATAAAAGAATTGTTTTACCTCTTTTTTTCTCCTCAATAACAAAATCAATAAATCTTTGTTGCATAATAGGATCTAGTCCTGATGTTGGTTCATCTAATATCAAGACCTCAGGATCAGACATAAAGGCAGTTACTATCGCAAGTTTTCTTTTTACGCCTAAGCTCATGTGCTTAGTATCACATTTAAGCTCGTTTTCCTTTAATTCAAATAAATTAAGCATTTTATCTAGCATTTCTTTATTATTAACATGATACATATGCTGCATCATATCAATAAATTGATAGCCAGTTAGGCCCTGTGGTAAAGCTATTTCACCCGGAATATATCCAACCTTATTTAGGATTCTATCGTAGTCTTTAAAAGAATCCATTCCTAATATTTTTGTATTTCCTAATCCTGGGTGAGAAAATCCCATCAAATGTCTTATAGTCGTTGATTTACCAGCACCATTAGGGCCTAAAAATCCAAACACTTCTCCTTTTTCTATTTTAAAGGAAACATCAAATACGCCTCTTCCAGAGCCATAATCTTTAGTTAAATGATTAACTTCTATAATACTCATAAGCTCCTCCTTCTTTATCAAAATCATACTCGAGTTCAATTTCGTACTCTAGTTGCCTTTCTAGACGATTACGAGTATAATCATTATTGAAAAATGAGACAATAGTCAGTTTTTATACTAAAGTACGAAAACGGACTCTTTTGCTAAAATAGTTCAAAAAGAGGCAAAATTTTATGGAAAATCGTAACGTAAGAAAAAGCAAAAAAGCAATTCAAAAAGCATTTGCTGAATTGCTTTCAGAAAAAAATGATATTAATAAAATTACAGTAAAAGAAATTGTTGAAAGAGCAGATATTAGTAAATCAACTTTCTATAGTCATTACGAAGATATTTATAGTGTATCTGAGGAATTTGAAGATGAAATAACTACATTATTAAACTCTTTATTAGATGATTATCTAAAAAGTCATACACTAGATTATCCTACCTATATTAAAACATTAATTGAATTATTAAAAAGAAATGAGGATTTATATAAAAAAATATTCTTATCTGATTTACCACTTAGATTCATTAGTAATTTAAAGGATAAATGTAATGAAGTTATTTCAAAGGATGTTCATATTAATTTTTTATCTAGTGATAAAAATAAAAGAAAAGCTGAAATTGATTTTATAACAAATGGTACAATTCATTTATTTGTAGACTATTTTAAAGGTAAAATCCCTCAAACCTTAGATGAAATTGGTGAAGGAATAATAAGCGTAATAAATAGAATTTTTGAATTAATGCAATAAATTAGATAAGGAAAATCAAGTATTAATTTAATAATTTTCCATATGAATTAACGTATATTATTAAAACCAAGACCAAATATAGCAAAATACTCAAAAATAAGAAAAAACACGCACTTTTTCGTACGTGTCTCGACAATCAATCGTGGCGGAGGAAGAGGGATTTGAACCCTCGCACACTGTTACATGTCTACGAGCTTTCCAAGCCCGCCCCTTCAGCCTCTTGGGTATTCCTCCGTATAAGCTGAACAATATTTGAACGTGCGAATAGTATTATAACAAAAAAATTAAATTAGTCACTCTTTATTTAATAAAATAATTTTTTTACAATATGAATATGCGAATATTCAAGGTTCATCAAAGTGAAGAAGGACAGACATTAGAGAAGTATATTCAAAAACTTCTTATGTCCGCTCCATCGTCCTTTATATATAAAATATTTAGGAAAAAAGATGTGAAAGTTAACGGTCATCATGAAGATCGTAAATTTAAATTATCCGAAAATGATGAAGTCGCAATATATATTACCGAAGATCAATTTAATGATTTTCTAAAAGAAAAAGCGTATCAACCTAATAACAATATTAAAGATTGGATTATCTATGAGGATGATAATGTTTTATTCATAAATAAACCAAGAGGCTTATTAGTGCAAAAGAGCAAACCACAAGATGAATCATTAGATCAAATGGTCGTGGAGTATCTTATTTATAAAGGCGAATATAACCCAGAAAAAGAAATTGCTTTCAAACCAGGTCCTGCTCATCGATTAGATAGAAATACTTCTGGTATTGTGGCTTTTGGTAAAAACCATCAAACATTAGAATTATTATTTGAATTATTTAAAAATCACGATTTAATTAATAAACATTATCTTGCTTTAGTAGTGGGCCAAATGGAAAAAGATAAAGATAGTATCAACGTTCCACTTAAAAAGGATGAAAAGAATAACACAGTGACTGTCGCTCCTTTAAACAAAGGAGGAAAGACCGCTAAAACGGTCTATAAGGTCATCAAAAAGTATCAAGACTATAGTTTATTAGACGTCACTCTTTTAACTGGTAGAACCCACCAAATCAGAGTGCACCTTGCTTACATTAATCATCCAATTATTGGGGATGAAAAATATGGTGATTTTACCGCTAATAGAATCTTCAAACAACAATATGGTTTTAATAAACAATTCTTACATGCTTATAAGATTGGTTTTGGTGATTTACCTGCACCTTTAACCAACTTAAGTAAAAAAGAATTCACCGCTGAACCTAACGAAGAAATTGCAAATATTCTAACTAAGTTAGACAATATAGATAGGGAGTAAACTTTATGAGCACAAAAGAAAATTATTTACGCTGGCTTAATTCAGCTAAAGTTAGTGAACAAGATAAAGAAATCTTGAGAAAGATGGATCAAAAAGAAATTGATGATGCTTTCTTTAAAGATGTGGAATTTGGTACCGCTGGTATGAGAGGTGTTCTTGGACCAGGTACTAATAGACTTAATAACTTCACAGTGAAAAAAGCCACTGTGGCGTTTGCTAAATACTTATTAGAACTATTCCCAAACGCTAAGAAGGAAGGCGTGGTAATTTCTCACGACAATAGACACATGTCGCGTGAATTTACTCTTTTAAGCGCTGAAACCTTAAATGATTTTGGCATTAAAACATATATCTTTGATGCTTTAAGACCAACTCCTGAATTATCATTCGCTGTTCGTTATCTTAAAGCCTGCGCTGGTATCATGATTACCGCTAGCCATAACCCAAAACAATATAATGGCTATAAAGTATATGATGAAACGGGTTGTCAATTAGTCCCAGATAAAATCAAACGTTTATTAGAAATCATTGCTTCTTTACCAAATGAATTAGAAGTGGAATATGAAGTGGCTAAACAAAGAGGGGAAAATATCCTCTTAGATAATAAAGTTGATGATGAATATGTTAGATTAGTGGAATCTATCGCTATTAACAAAGATTTAGATAAATCTAACTTTAAAGTGGTCTTCACTCCTAACCATGGTACTTCCTATGTTAATTCCATGAGAATCTTTAAAGATTTAGGCTATAGGATTTATCCAGTTATGAGCCAAGTGGACCCAGATCCAGATTTCTCTGGTACATTATCTCCTAACCCAGAAGACGCTAGATCATTTATTGAACCAATTAAACTCGCTAAAGAGATTGATGCAGACTTAATTGTTATGACTGACCCTGATGGTGACCGTGTTGGTTTAGGCTATAAAGCAAAAGATGGTAGTTATCAAACTTTAACTGGTAACCAAAGCGCGGCTTTATTAATGGACTATATCTTCTCCCAAAAGAAAGCAAAAGGTACATTAAGCGATAATGGTGTCATGTATTACACAATTGTTACCTCCTCACTAGGAGGGGATGTCGCTAGACATTATGGTGTTAAAGTTGAAGAATTCTTAACCGGCTTTAAATTCATTGGTAATCGTATCGATTATTATGAAAAACTTGGTCATGGTCCAAAGTTTGAATTCGGCTATGAAGAAAGCTATGGTTGCTTAATCGCTCCATTTGCCAGAGATAAAGATGGTTGCCAAGCTATCTTAATGTATTGTGAAATGGCGTTGTTCTATTTCTTAAAAGGTATGAGATTAGATGAAGCCTGGGATGACTTATGCAAACGCTTCGGTTATCACCAAGATATCACATATTCTATGGAATTCTTCGGTAGTGAAGGTCAAGCCAAGATGAATAACCTCATGAATACCTTACATAACGACCCATTCATCTCCATCAATGGCTTAAAAGTGGTGAAGGTTGATGATATTGAAAAAGGTGAAAGAATTACCAAAGATAAAAAAGAACCACTTAACTTACCTAAATCTAATGTTGTTAAACTCTATTTAGAAGATGGTAGTGTGGTCACTGTTAGACCAAGTGGTACTGAACCAAAAGTTAAATTCTATGTTGGGACAGTCTTAAAAGAAAAACCACTTGATAATTCCTTCCCAGATGCTTTATTCAAGAGTATCAAAGAAACATTGCACTTATAGAAAAAGACCAAGGATTTAATCCTTGGTTTTCTTTAGATTTGCAATAAGCCAACCGCTTTTTGAATTCTCTTAAGTGTTTCGTTAGCAATCTTGCTAGCCTTTTCAGCGCCTTGTCTAAGGACGGCTTCGTAGCTCTTATTAGCAATGATTTCTTTATAACGATTTTGGAATGGTTCAAGTTCTTCAATAACCGCATCCGCGACCGCTTTTTTGAAATCACCATAGCGGTAACCTTCAAATCTCTTTTCGGCTTCTGGGATTTCGATGTCCTTCATACAGCAATAGATTTGAATTAAGTTAGAGATACCTGGTTTATTGTCTGGGTCATATTTGACTTCACAACCCATATCAGTGACCGCGGACATAATCTTTTTACGAATGACCGCTGGTTCATCTTTAAGGAAGACATCACCTTTAGGATCAGACTTACTCATTTTGACTGTTGGATCGCTTAAAGACATGATTCTTTTACCGACTTTACGGAGTTCAGCTTTTGGCATTGTTAATAGTTCACCATAACGGTTGTTGAAGCGGTTAACTAGGTCACGTGTTAGCTCAATGTGTTGAACTTGGTCCTCACCAACAGGGATGATATTCGCATCGTATAGGACAATATCACACGCCATTAAGACTGGATATGCAAATAAACCTAAACCAATAGCGTTTTCTTTTAATTTCGCAGATTTATCTTTGAACTGAGTCATACGGGATAACTCACCCATGTATAAGTAATTTTGCATAATAGCGTTAAGCTCTGCATGCGCGGAAACGCTACTTTGTAAGAACATTGCGCTCTTATTTGGATCAAGACCCGCCGCTAAATAGAAAGCTGCTAAGTCGATAGAATTTTGTCTTAATACTTCTGGATCAATTGGCAAAGTTAAAGCGTGGAGGTCAGCGATGAAGATAAAACATTCCCCGCGTTCCATAGTCTTTTTTAAATTCTTTAAAACCGCAATATAATTGCCTAATGTTAATTGCCCAGTTGGTTTAATACCAGTTAATATACGTTCTGCCATAATATTTCCTGCCTTGCTTATCTAGTTTAGTCTTATACGAGACTAATTTCAAATATATATTATTTGTTTTCTATGATAAAATCGTTATACTATCAACGTATGATAAAAATTTACACTTCTCCTTCTTGTAGTTCCTGTCGCAAAGTCAAAAAATGGTTCATGGATCAAAACATCCCATTTATTGAAAAGAATATTTTTGTTGCGACTCTTAACGAACAAGAATTAACTGATATTTTAATGAAGAGTGAAAATGGTACTGAAGATATCATTTCCACTAAAAGTAAGATTGTTAAAGAAAACGATTTAGATATCGATTCTATGACAGTCAAACAATTAATTGCTTTTATTAAAGAAAATCCATCCGTTTTAAAAAGACCAATTATCGTTGATGACCATCGAATTCAAGTAGGTTACAACCCAGATGAGATAAGATCATTCATTCCTCACGCTCGTCGTTTAGCGGAATGGGCATGTAAAAACGACAACTGTCCACAATACGATACATGTGGTCATTCAGGTACAGAAAAAGCTTAATTGTTATTAAGCTTTTTTAATGCCGCGGCAATAGCGCGTCTGGCTTTGCCAATATATTTTTCTTTAGAAAGAGTTAAGTTAAACTTTTTCGCGTATTCAATTAATAGTTCTTTTGCGTGGTCGATACCAAGCTTAGATTCAATCTCTAAATTGTAATCGACTTCATCTTCGTAGGTATTTTTATCAACCACTAAGGTGTGGTCATCAAATTCAATTTCTAAACGTCTATTATATAAAGAAGTAATACGATGATATTTATCTAATGGATAGGGTAAAAGCATTAAGCGGTTTCTCACTTGTCCATATGGGAAAATATTTTGTTCCAGTAATAGTTCTTGTTCCTTTGGACTTAAACCATCAGTAATTTCATCATCACCGTTTTTACCTTTAATCTTTAAAGTGAGTTCACTTTTAACATCATTAATAATTCTCACTCTTAAAGTCATATGATGATCTCTTAAATATAAGTCATCAGTATCAAAGTAGTGGTTAGTGTTTTGTAAGAAATGTTTATTAGGTTGAATGTTCATATAATAAGTCACAATAAAAAAGTATTGTTCCTCTGTTAACATTAATCTTGTCTCGTATTCTTTTTGTGTCTTTATCATTTCTTTTTCCAAACTTTTAGACTATTATATCATAAGGTTATGAAATTCAATTTATTAAATAACACAACTTTACCAATGTACGCTGTTGTACTCATCGTTGCAGGATGTTTAGTCCTAGTCGCAATTTTAGTGTTCTTAGTCATCTTTTTTGGTAAAAGAAAAAAGAACCCAATTGTGGATGAGTCCGCGTGGCTAAGTGCCTTAGGTGGTAAGGATAATATCAACAGTGTATCTGCGATTGGCTCTCGTATAAATCTTTCTTTGAAAGATAAAGAAAAAATTGACCGCGAGAAGCTGACAAGCCTTGGGGTCAATAGTGTTCTAGTAATGTCTAATAAGGTTACCTTAGTGATTGCTAATAATGCGGTTGATATCGCAGAAACAATCTCTAATGGTATTAAAGATTAAAATTCTTTAAATCTTGTAAAATCTGCTCAGTGGGAAAACCAATAATGTTATTGACGCTCCCACTGGTTTTTTTAACTAACGGGAATTTCTTATCGTTATCTTGTAAACCATACGCTCCCGCTTTATCCATTGGGGAACCAGTCGCGATATAAGCATTAATTAATTCGTCACTTAATTCATTAAAGAAAACGCTACTTATAGCGATACCTTGCACCAGTTTATCACCTTGCTTAAGAGCGTAACCAGTGAACACGTGATGCTCTTTGCCTGATAATTCTCTTAAAATCTTATAAGCATCTTCTTTATCTTTTGGTTTACCTATAATCTCATTACCTAAGACCACGACAGTGTCCGCGGCAATGACTAAATCATCTTGATGATCTTTAGCGACTTCTAAACATTTACGTAAAGAAATGTCTTTCACAATATCTTTTACATCACTGTATTTCTTAAAAGATAATGATTCATCAATATGCGGAACGATGACCACAAAAGAAGAGGAAATTTCTTTCCTCATTAATTCTTTTCTTCTTGGTGATGCACTCGCTAAAATAATCATCTTAATTCTTTGTAAGAATTACAGGGATAATCATTGGATGAGAATGCGTTAAAGCAGAGAAATAACTATCTGTAATATCTTTAATAATGCTCTTAAGTTCCGCAAAGGAGGTCTTTGTTAAGAGTTTTTCTTTAATACCTTTTTCCACTAATTTAGCGCAAGCATTAGTGTTACGTTTGCTATGAGATGCCACAACACCCTTAAGCACGAATAGTGGAGCTTCAATTAATTGGTTATTGCGGGAATCAATGGTGATGGTAACAATGACCATACCATTACCAGTTAAGATACGTCTATCCGCCATAACAGCGTCAGCTAAACCTTTAATATCTTTACCATCAATGTATGTATTACCATGTTCCACAGGATAACCACGAGAAATCTTACCTTTAGATAAAGTTAAGCAATCCCCATTATCTAAAACGAAACTATGGTCTTCTGGAATACCAACTTCACTAGCGATCTTAGAATGGATTAAAAGCATTCTATATTCACCATGCATTGGCATGAAATATTTAGGCTTAAATAACTTTAAGACGAGCCTTAATTCTTGTTTACTTGGGTGACCAGAGGAGTGGATATCATTAAGAATGGAGTTAGTGACAACATCCGCGCCACATCTTGTTAATTGGTTAACTACGTGATCAATCATAATGCCGTTACCTGGAATAGCGGAACTAGAGAAGACAACAGTATCACCAGGAGCGATATGAATGTCTTTATGTTCGCCATTAGCAATTCTACTTAAAGCGGCCATTGGTTCACCTTGTGAACCGGTACAAATAACAACGATTTGATTGCTCTTAAAGTCTTTAATCTTATCTGGTTCGATAATCATATCGTCAGGAATCTTGATATAGCCATAACTACGGGAGATATCCATGGCTTTCTCCATAGACCTACCAATAATTACAATCTTACGGTTATATTTCGCAGCCACTTCACAAATTTGTTGAATACGGGAAATGTTAGAAGAGAAGGTAGAAACAATTAATCTACCAGCCGCTTTAGAAAAGACATCGTCGATGGCATCTAAAACATTCTTTTCACTAGGTGTATAGCCTTCATTTTCCGCATTAGTGGAGTCACTTAATAATAAATCAACGCCTTCTTGACCTAATTTAGCCATCTTGGTGAGATTGATATCTGGACCAATTGGTGTTAAGTCCACTTTAAAGTCACCAGTGGTGACAATTCTACCTTCAGGAGTATCCACGACAATGCCAAATGAATCTGGGATGGAGTGGGTCACTCTAAAGAAAGAAACTTTAAAGCTACCGACATTAACGACAGTATCATCAACATATTCCACAAGTGGAAGTCTATCGGACATACGGCTTTCTTCCATTTTGTTTCTAATTAATGCTGCCGCTAATCTAGGCGCATATATCACAGGGATATTTAAACTTTGAATTAAGAAAGGAATACCACCGATATGGTCTTCATGGCCATGCGTGATAAATAAGGCCTTCACTTTATTACGATTGTTTTTCAAATGTGTAAAATCTGGGACAACGTAGTCAATACCTGGGAATTCAACACCAGGAAAACGCACACCACAGTCGATGATGATAATTGTTTCTTCATTTTCAATGCAGTACATGTTTTTACCAACTTCACCAAGTCCACCAAGGGCATAGATAGAAATTGGCATAGAAATAGTCTTATCCATAGCGGCTCCTTTCATTATTATGTTTGAAATCTTTAATTATTATAGCAAATAATAATAAAACTAGATAAGTTCTTCGTTCATAAGTTGAACATTTGGTTTATTTCTGTCAATACGGTCATAGAAGAATAAACCATCGAGATGATCATATTCATGTTGTAAAACAATCGCGTCAAAACCTCTCGCAGTAATGACGACTTCTTGATTAGTTAATGCGTCAAACGCTTTTAATTTAATCTTGTAGTAGCGGTGCGCATAGCCAGGATGTTCATTATCAACAGATAAGCAACCTTCTCCATCTTTTAAAGCACATTTTCTAAGAGAATATTCGATAATCTTTGGATTAACGAGTTGGTATTGGACTAAGTCTTCACCTTCGCCATAATAGACAACAAACATTCTTTTAAGTAAACCGATTTGAATTGCCGCTAAACCAATACCTGGACGGATATTGTGTTTCTTCGCATATTCTTCATCTTGTGATTTCTTTAAATAGTCGAGCATCCAATCTAAAGTATCTCTATCTTCTTGAGAAAGAGGGAGGTCCACTGGAAGGGACTTTTTCTTCATGATTGGGTTATTATCTTTAATGATTTTGAACTTCATAGGCATATACTAACACATCTAACGACATAAATAAAGTTTATGTCAGACGAATAATTGTATATAATAAGTGCATGGTTAGCAACATTTATTTACTGGCTGGTGAATTAAAAGATTTATTGGATAATGATGAACGTCTTATCCGTCTTAATAAACTTGAAAATGAACTAAACAATAATGAAGAGGTCATGGCGCTTTCTTATCAAAAAGATTTAGCGGTCTCCGCCTACTCTGACGCTCTTAATCATTTTGCTAATAATTCAGAAGAAATAAAGAAATATCAACACGAATTATTCTTAAAAAAAGAAGCTCTTGATAATCATCCATTAGTGAAAGAATATCTCAAAGCTTATAGTGAAGTTAGAGACCTCTATTTTCAAATAAATGAAATCTTATTCAATGACTTGTCATTGCATCAAAAAGAAAAGAGGACTTTAAGATGAGAATCGTCGGAGGAAAATATCGTCATCGTTTAATCGTTTTTCCTGATGATATGGAACATACTAGACCAACCAAAGACCGTATCAGAGAAGCGATCTTTTCCGCTTTAAATAATATCGATAATTTTAATGCCTTAGACCTTTATGCAGGCAGTGGGGCAATGGGTTTAGAAGCCCTTTCTAGAGGCGCTAAATTTTGTGCGTTCGTGGATGTCTCTAATCTCGCTATTAATGTAATTAAGGATAATATTAATAATCTAAAGATTAATGAAACTGAATATCAATTAATTAAAGATAAAGATATCAATGCCTTAGAACAATTTAAAAACAAAGGTCAAAAGTTTGACTTGGTCTTTTTAGATCCACCTTATGAACAAGGTCAATATCAACAAATCGTCGATTTACTTATATCTAATAATTTATTAAATGAACACGCGATTATTGTTATTGAGGCTAACCGTGACGTCAATTTAGAAAATATTGATTATAATAAGAAGAAAGAATACCATTATGGAGAAATAAAGGTCTTCATCTATTGGAGGTAACCATGAAAGTAGCAATTTATCCAGGAAGCTTTGATCCAATTACTAACGGTCACTTAGAAATCTTAAGAAGAGCGCTTAATATCTTCGATAAAGTGATTATGCTTGTGGCATATAATGACCAAAAGAAAGCAAGATTCACTCCTGAAGAAAGAGTGGCAATGATTAAAGAAGCCGTTAATGATCCACGTGTGGAAGTTGATTGTTCCACTGGTTTAACTGTGGAATACGCTAAAAAACATGGTGCTAATCACTTAATCCGTGGCTTAAGAGCGGTCACTGATTTTGAATATGAATTCTCACTCGCGTCCGCTAATGACTTTATTGATTCTTCAATTGATACAGTATTTTTAATGAGCAAGGCGGAAAAATCTTTCATCAATTCCTCAATGATTATGGAATTATATCAAAGTGGTGTGGATGTTTCCTCCCTTGTCCCACCTTCAGTTATCAAAAGATTAAAATAAATTATTTTAAATAGATTAATGACACCAGTCTTCCCACTGGTGTTTTTAAATACGCTGAATAGAATCTATCGTCACTGACAGTATCATAATCTGAAACAATGATTTGTTCTTCTTTTACGCCTAACTTATATAAATCTAATACATTAGCGAGTCCGTTATCAAAATGGTCGTCTTTAATGGTCTTTTCAAACCCCGCTTCAACAATTGTCTTCTTCGTAGTGTCATCCACTGCAAAAGATCCTTTTTGACGGAATGGACCAATATAGAATTTAAAATCTTTAATATTTAATTTCTCATTATTAAGAATTTCATTAATAGCCTTATAAGTAACATGCTTCATCGTGCCTTTAAATCCTGCGTGAATAATACCCACTAATGAAGCCTTTTCGTTAATAAAGAAAATAGGAACACAGTCCGCATGGAAAATGCATAAAGGCACGTTTCTTTCATATGTGTACAAAGCATCACATTCCATGCCACTTTCAAAACTATCTTTACCTTTACCTAAATCAATAGGGGTGACTTTCATCACTTTATCGCTATGAGATTGATGAACATAAGTAAATCTATTAGGAAGAATAAAAAGAAGCTCCGCTAAAAGGTTACGGTGTTGCTTAACATCTCTTCCTTCATCAACTTGATAAGCAAGGTTACCTAAAGCAGTTGTGGTGGTTAATGCCACACATTTATCACTTAATGGATGTTTAATAAATAATTCTTTCATAACAATAGTATAAAAGAAAAACCGCCGAAGCGGTTAATTCTTTACTTCATGAGTTTTCCGAACTTATCGGTGTGTGACCAACAGTTCTTAAGAGTACGAGCTCTTTCGAGATCGGATGAACCTTCAAGTGTGAAGATGACATCACTTAAGCCTGAGACCTTTTGATTATCCTTTAATGGATTGTCTTCACTGAAGTCAAAGAACATGACTAGTGGGGTGTTCATTGGGCAAGCATCTAAGTTAGTAGATGTGAAGGCTTTTTCATAATCAGAAACTTTGTAGCTATGGTTCATAGCATAGTAAGTTGTTTCTAAGTAATTACTTGTCGCCATTGTTTCAAACAATGTGTAGTGGTTTGTCCAAACTTCATCGAATAAGTTGATTTCTTCGCCATCAACAGTAGTTGTGGAGTCAACATAGATGGTGTGGAGTCTGAAATCGCCCTTTAATAAATCTTTATTAATACCAACGAATTCTTGGTCCTTAGCAGCCCATTTATCTTTGAAGGTCTTTAAACCGCCATATAAATCTTTACTGCTGCTATCATCTTTAACAAAGGCAACAAAGAATCTTTCGCCATAAGTTGTTTTGATTTTTTCTGTTTCACCATCTTCAACATAGGTGAGGAATTCATCGACTTTGGATTTACCAACATATTTACCATCTGGGACAACGTTAGCGTCTTTTAAGTCTAAACGATATCTTGTGAGGAATTTGTTTGCACTGTCGCTTTCATCAAACCAGCTACTCACACCTTTAATAATATGTGGAATAGAGAAGATGACTGCGAAGATGGCGCCAACGATTAATAATGGTTGGATCCATGCTGTTTCTTTAATCCAACGGCCGATTCTCGCGAAAAATCCACCGATTGCTCTTAATACTACCATGTTATAAGCCTCCTATATTTACATATAGCGTGATAATCTTATCACTCAATATTTTTTATTTCAATAACAATTGTTAATCAATTGTGTTTTGACCAATGCACATTTAGGGTGCGCAACGTTTTCAATTATACTAGAAAAAATGGACTTAACAATCATATTTTGTTGTTTTTTCTAAAACAAGGTATACAATAATCTCGCGATGGTAAAAACAAAGACAGCACGCATTAAGAAACAAATCGACAACTTCTTGTTCGATCATTATATCTTTAAAACCGTTTTAGAGTATCTCGGCGGCTTTTTTATTGCTGCAGTAGCGGCCTTAATATTTGCCTTTGGTTTCTCTTGCTTTACTTCTCCATCCACTGAAGATGGCTTTATTCTTGCTACCGGTGGTGTCTCTGGTATTTCCCAAGTCATCGCGTTAGGCATTGAATTTATCACAGGTAAGCCAGTGGGCGCTAACGTAGTGCAAGCGATTGGCTACTCCTTACTAAACGTTCCTTTATTAATCTTTAGTTTCTTAAAGCTTGGTAAACGCTTCTCAATCTTTACCGCTATTAACGTTGCTTTATCATCTCTATTTATTTGGATATTCTCTCAACATCATATTGGTCAAATGGTTGCCGACTTCTCATTCAACGATGGGGCAGAAGGTATCTTAGAATATATTAATCACCCACTTAACACCATACTTGTGCGTGTTATCTTCGCTGCCATATGTACAGGCTTAGCTAGCGCACTCGCTTTCGTTGGCGGCATCTCTTGTGGTGGTATTGATATTGTTTCATGCTACATTGCCACTAGAAAATCCACGCAAATTGGTAAATATGGTGTCATCATTAATGCCTTTATTGTTACAACCTACGCTTTGCTTAAAGGCATACAGACTGGAAACTATATTTATTCCTTATATTCTGTCTTCTTCTCCATCATCTATTTGATGCTTGTGGGACTTATTATTGACGCGATTAATTTAAGGAATAAGAAAATGCTTATCCAAATCATCACTAGTAAGGAACATATGCCAGAGATTATTATTGCTAACTTCCCACACTCAGCAACGATAATTAATGGACATGGTGCTTATTCTGGTGCAGAAAAGATCATTCTTTGGATGGCGGTTTCATCTAGTGAAGTTAATAAAGTTGTTAACGTTGCTAAAAAGGTTGATGAACACGCCTTCATCGCTGTCACTTCATTAAAGCAAGTGTATGGCAACTTCTATATCAAACCATTAGAATAAAATTAACCTATTTAAGATAAAAAATAACCTAGACAATGCGCTAGGTTTTTTTCATTTTTGGCGGAGGGAATGGGATTCGAACCCATGCGAGGCTTGCACCTCCTAGCAGTTTTCGAAACTGCCCCCTTCAACCGCTTGGGTATTCCTCCGTAAGTGTAATTATACCAAAAGTTAGCCTATTTGAAACTTTATTTAATTGAATTTGGACATCTAGTCAAATTCATTCAACCAAAGTATAATAGACAGGTATGGAATGGTTTAATTTCAACAACTTACAGTTCAAATCCTTCTTCATCATTGTTGTGGTGTTACTAGTTTTTGTCATCATATTACTAATCACATTCCTCGTCTCCACGAAGAAAGACAAAGGCTATGATAACCGTATCCAAGCGGAGTCCACAACATTAAGAATTTACATCATGGACCCAAAGAATAACTCAGTTATTTACTTTAACCGTTCTGATTTAAGAAACAAGAAACAAATCGATATCAATACCTTCTATTCCCATTTCCACGCTAACGACATTGATAAGGTTAAATCTTGGATTTATGACATTTGTACTGACTATAAAAACGCTGATAAATATGTCGAAGCGGATGTCCTTCTTAACCATGGCCGTAGCACATATTTCTCATTACTTAAGTTACTTAAATATGATCCAAACGAAGGTATTATCCACTTAGAATCCTTCATTCTTAAATACATCACACCAAACAACTCCACAAATAAAAAGAAGAAAAAAGCTCTCTTCACTGGTGTGGTTAAAAGAAGCACAATGGAATCCTTAATCCTTAAAGAAAAGAGCCTAAAGGGTTTCACTTTTGCTATTCGTTTCTATTACATCAGACAAAAATTCTTATCAAATGATAAGATTGAACGCTACATGATTATGACACTGAAAAATGCCATTTATCCATACGCTAGTAATCCACGTGTCTCTAGACAAATCATCGATGGTGGTGAAAACGAATTATTACTATTCGATTTAAGAATCTCCTCTAGAGATGAAGCCATGGTTCTAGCAACATCTATGGCCCATAACATTAAAAAGTGTATTGGTGTTAATGGCTTTGCAGAATCTATTAACTTCTCAATTGGTGTTGTGGAAAATGCCCAATATTATCAAGACTTTGATTCAATGGTGGTCAAAGCCCAAGAAGCTTGTATGTCCGCACAGCATCATGGTCAAGAAATATTGCTTTACCAAAAGCAAGCCGCGCCTCTTATTGAGATTGACCGTTATAGAGAAGAAGTCGAAAACCTCATGCGACCTAACTCCTTACGTTACCTATTTAGACCAATCTTTGATGTCAATAAATGCAAGACCATTGGTTACTTTGAATATGTTAAAGCTTATGATTCACCATTCGCCTCTTTCGCAGAAATGAGTAAATATGCAGCGAAAGTTGGTAAGAGCAAAGATTTCTTTGCGATGATCTCCCGCTATGTTATTCCAAAGTTTGCTAGTGAAAAACAAGAAGATGATTTAAGATTGTTCATGCTCGTATCTTTACAAGATATCGATCACATGTATGAGATTTTATCGCAAATCCCACAAAGTAAACTCATCCATCTTGTCCTTGTCTTTAATGAACAAGAGATTAACGAAAACGCTTCTAACTTAGAATTACTTAACGATTCTCTTAAGAAGCTCAGAAGTGGTCACTATGAACTAGCGATGTTAATGAAAGATAAGAACTTGTTATTAGACCCAAGTGTCTATTATAACTTCGATTACTTCGTTGCTGGCTCAATGATGATTGGTGAAATTAAAAAGAATAATCGTGTGCGATTATCAATTCACTCTCTTATCGAATCACTTCTTAAATATCATCGACCTATTATCGCCACCGATTTGGAAGGTTGGCAAGCAATAGAACTGATTATCAAATCAGGTGTGAGCATCGTTTCTTCTGAAACAATCTCTTCTAGTAACGATATGCTCCTACCATTAGATAGAAAGAAGATTGAAAAATTGATGATGATGGATAACACCCGTCGTCGAGGAGGATAAACAACATGGCACAAGGCCAAATTAAAAATGATGCAATTACTCGTCAAGAAGACGATTTTGCCCAATGGTATACAGATGTATGCCGTAAAGCGGAATTAATGGATTATTCATCCGTTAAAGGATTCATTATCTATCGTCCATATGGTTACGCTATTTGGGAAGAAATACAAAATTATTTAAATAAAAGATTTAAAGAAACCGGACACCAAAATGTCTATATGCCAACTGTTATCCCAACTTCTTTATTACAAAAAGAAAAGGATCACGTTGAAGGTTTCGCTCCAGAATGTTTAATCGCCGATATCGGCGGTGGTCAAAAGATCGATGATCCATTAATCATTAGACCAACAAGTGAAACATTATTCTGTGAACATTACGCTAAAATCATCTCTTCTTATAGAGATTTGCCAAAACTCTATAACCAATGGTGTTCAGTCGTGAGATGGGAAAAGACCACACGTCCATTCTTAAGAGGCGCTGAATTCTTATGGCAAGAAGGTCATACAATGCACGAAACTGAAGAAGAAGCGAGAACCGAAACATTAAAGATGTTAGAAATCTATGATGATTTAGGTCGTGATATCTTAGCCGTGCCTTTTACTAAAGGCAGAAAGACCGATAAAGAAAAATTCGCTGGTGCGATGGAAACCTATTCTATCGAAGCTTTAATGCCAGATGGTAAAGCTTTACAAAGTGGTACCACTCACTATTTCGGTACAGGCTTCGCTGAAGCTTTTGGAATTAAATTCCAAGGTAGAGATGGTAAACTCTATAATCCACATCAAACATCATGGGGTGTTTCTACAAGATTATTAGGTGCGATTATTATGGTGCATGGCGATGACAATGGCTTAGTTTTGCCACCATATGTCGCTCCAATCCAAGCGGTCGTTATTCCAGTTGCGCAACAAAAACCAGGTGTTATTCCTGCCGCTAGAGAATTAGAAAAATTATTAAAAGACGCTGGTGTGCGTGTCAAATTAGATGAATCTGATAAGACACCAGGTTGGAAGTTCTCTGAATACGAAATGAAAGGCGTCCCACTCCGTATTGAGATCGGTCCAAGAGACATCGAAGCGGGTGTGGTCACAATCGCTGTCCGTCACGATGGTCGTAAAATCACTGTTAAGAAAGAAGAAATGGTGGAAACCGTTCTTCAATTATTCAAACAAGTCCATCAAGAAATGTATGAAAAAGCTTATAACTACTTACTTGACCATGTCACAGAAGTCACCAATATGGATGAATTCAATAAAGCCATGGAAAAAGGCGGCTACGCTAAGATGATGTGGTGTGGTGAACAAGCTTGTGAAGATAAGATTAAGGAATTAACAACTGCGACAGCACGCTGCATTCCATTTAATCAAATGGCCTTCGCAGAGACATGTCCAGTCTGTGGCAAGAAAGCCAAAAAGGTTGTCTTGTTCGCTAAAGCCTACTAATTTTTAAAAATTACTATTTAATTTCGTTCGCTCTTTATGTTAATATAAGGAGCGTTCGCTCTGGAGTAGTACCCAAGTTGGTGAAGGGGCTTCCCTGCTAAGGAAGTAGATCGGGTAACTGGTGCGAGAGTTCGAGTCTCTCCTACTCCGCCATTAGAGAAATACGATATTGATATGATAATCAGTATCGTTTTTTATTTTTACATAGTAGAATAAAGCAAATGGAAATTCGTAGAGCTAAAAAAGAAGACATTGCTAGATTATCAGATTTACTATCTCAGGTCTTAGAAATCCACGCTAAATTAAGACCAGATTTATTCATGTCTGGAACAACCAAATATAATCAAGAACAACTTGAAGAAATGATTAACAATGATACTAAACCAATATATGTAGCTGTTATAAATGACTATGTCGTGGGCTATGCGATGTGTCAAATTAGAGTACCCACCTCAAATATGTATCCTATAAAGGTTTTCCATTTAGATGACTTATGTGTCGATGAAAAATATCGTAAACAAGGTATTGGCAAAGCCTTATACCAAAAAGTAGTGGAAACCGCAAAAGAGAATAATTGCTATGAAGTCACTTTAAATGTGTGGCCAGGCAATGATGCCGCCTTAAAGTTCTATGAAAAAATGGGAATGAAAACCAGATCAGTGTTCATGGAGCATATAATGAAATCAAAATGAAGTGTATGCGTTGCATACAAGTGTTTTAAAGGTGATAAAAGAAAAGAATGAAGAAAGCATATAATTGTACGATAATATAACTGGACACAGGGAACTGAGGTCCATCGAAGTGCTGGAATTGACTCCCGTTTTCTTTAACTCTTATGAAAAAACCAGCAAAACAATCTAAACAATATTTGTTAAAATAAAAAGCGATGAAATATTTAGTAATAATATCGACCTTATTTGTCATTGGTTCATTGCTAGGATGGGTAATAGAACTTTTCTTCCGTAGATTTGTCTCACAAAAGAAATGGATGAATCCCGGCTTTTTAACTGGACCTTATTTACCAATTTATGGTTTTGGGGTAATTGTTCTATATGGAGTCAGTAATATCCCTTTAGGAATTAATCCAGAAGTATGGGATATTATTGCTCGCATTGCTATTATCGGAGTAGGAATGACATTAATAGAATTTGTCGCTGGTCTCATATTTATAAAAGGTCTCAAAATTAAGTTATGGGATTATTCAAACCGCAAAGGGAATATCATGGGCATTATTTGTCCATCATTCTCATTAATATGGTTAGTTGTTGGTTCATTATATTATTTCTTATTAAATCCAGTTTTGGTGGAAGGCATATCTTGGATAAGTGAGAATCTTATCTATACATATTTTGTTGGAGCGGTCATCGGTGCAATGTTGGTTGACTTTGCTTATTCCATTCACCTCGCTTCCAAGTTAAAACAATTTAAAGAATACAGCGATTTAAGATTCGAAGAATTTAAAAAAGA
>CACWSI010000013.1 GCA_902763555.1 uncultured Erysipelotrichaceae bacterium
TTATCATTTTGGCTCCTTTCCAATATTTCATTAAATTCATTACAGCATATTGTCATCGCCTCCTTTTTTAGTTTTATCTAATCCTAAAGAAAGAAAAACTTCTTCGGAAATTAAATCTAAATCTCTAAGGCGATATGCCATAGCTTTCTTAGAAACATTTAATATTTCAGCAATAGAAGCAATCATAAGCCATGTTCTTTGAGGACGATGTTTTGTTAATCTTCTCTCACCATTGAAATATTCTTTATGTTTTTCCTTAAATAATTTAACTACAAACTTTTTGGGCATTAGGATGAAGGTGGCGTATTTATCCGCATGATGTTCCATCCAATCTTTAGGTGTTCTTGCCTTAACTTTAAAAAGTGTTCCACCAATCATTAGATATGTATCTTGAATAACTGACTTGTTTTCAAGGATGGCTGGATTAACATTCATATCAAATTGTGAATGCCCTGCTTCATGAATAATCGTGAAATTAGCACGTGTTTCGCTATCGCAAGCATCTAAATCGATACACATTGTTCCTTTTGGAAATATTTTTACATCTAATTTATTGTCAGAATTGACAACAGAAATCTTACCATCTGAGATAGCTGTAATTCCTAGGACACTTTTATCTAAGGATAACTTATAATAAATAACCTTTCGATGAAGATAATTTTCAACAAAGTCATCGACATCTAAGGCGTGAGGCGTTTTGAAGTAATTCTTGTCATAATCTTTTAATTGGGCGTACGCAAAAGCTTCTAGTTCTTCATCATAAATAACTAGAACACCATCCTTTGTATAAGTTGCATTGCCCAATTTTAACATAGATTATTTTTTCTCCTCTAAAATCTTGATGATTTCTTCCCACTGTTCTTTGGAGACATTGTTTTCATTAGCTTTTCTTAAAGCAACTGCAGCTTCTGGGACTCTTTTAAGATAAGCACTAATTTCAGGGGAAACTTTATCTCCTCTAAGCATTGATTGTTCCACTAATGAGCGGAATAGTTCTGCATCTTCCTCGCTTTCTAAATCGCACAAGAAAGATGGCGAAATACCAATTGCTGCTGCAAATTTTCTAATAGGGATATGTTTTGCTGTTCTTTTTTGTGACAAATAATCGCTGAATTCCATAGGACACCTCTTTAGTTCTTTTCATAGTATTTTCATGTTGTATTGTGTTTTTGTGCGGCAGTTAGCGCACACTATTATTATGGCAGTTCTAATAATTAAATCAAGAGCATTTGTACGGCAATTGACGTTCTAATAAATTAAGCGTAGCTTACTAATTTAGAATTATTTAGAAAGCGGACATAAAAATAATATAAGAATGTAATCTGTTTTGTTGGCAAAATAAAAGGGCTTATTTAGCCCTGATATTTTGATTTTGGAAGAATTATTCAGCTTTAGGTTCAACGACTTCTGCAGGTTGCTCAGCGACAACTTTTTCGTCATCTTTCTTTAAAGCATTGAGACGAGCGCTTCTACGTTGTTCTCTTTCAGTAGCGCGGTCAAATGTCTTAGCGAAGATTAACATCACAGCGACACCGGCCACAACACCGATAACAACGATGATTAAGCCCCAGAAATAAAGACTTAAGCCAAATTGTTTTGTGAAGTTAGTGTTGAATTCTGTTAAAGCACTAATGTTGTTATATTTGGTAACTAAACCAAGAATAACATATGTTAAGCCCCAAAGAATGACTAAAGCACAAATTGGATACCAGACTAATTCAAAGATGGATACAGGTAATTTATTCTTTTTTGCCATAATTATTTTCTCCTTAATTAGTTAGCAGCATCAGCTGGTTTTTGTGGTTGGCTGCTCTTTGTAACTTCGGCAACGACTTGTTGATATGTTTGTTTCCAAGCAGCTTCGTTTCTAGCAACGGCTTCGTTAAGTCTCTTATTGAGATCTTCAAAGATTTCTTTGAAACCTTTGTTATCTGGACGTTGTCTTCTACCTTCGGTCATTTCTAAGACACGATTTGTCTCATCTAATAAGTCGAGAGTTTCGTTATCTGTGCAGTGAGCATGAGCACGTGAGAAGCGTAAGAAGCCAGCGAGTTTAGCAAGTTCATTTTGCACAATGAAGTTACTTTGTGGCGTGGCTTTACCTTGGCTTTCATTCATGACCTTTTGGAATTCAGCGAATGATTCTTCGAATGTACGCATACCAAGCATTGCTAAGACGACACGATACATTCTTTCATCTTCATCCACGAGTTTGAGCATTAATTGATCGATTTCTTTGTTTTGAATACCATAGTTGAGATATTGATAAACGATATCTCTCATGGTTTCGGTTAAGCCAACAGTCATATCAAATAATGTGACCATTTGGGCGTAGTCAACACGAACCTTATCACCAGATGGGATTAAGATTGTGCTGTTTTCAGAATATAAGTCAGTGATAAAGGAATTGACTTTTTCTCTGATTTTATCACCAGCTTCACCATTGTTTTTTAAGAAATCACCGAAAGGTGTACCTTCTTGTAAGTTGTCTTCTAAAATCTTTTTACGATTGTTATAGATTTCAACGGTGTGATCTCTTTTGATTGAGTATTCAAGAGTATCACGGATGGTGAGTAAGTAGTGATAAAGTCTAAAGGTGTATAAACTAAAGTTATTCATGTTGTTCTCCTTCCAAAATAAGATTTTCTAATTTGTAGACCCTGGAAATAATGTTTTTAGCGTATTTCCTCGCACTTGGATGGCCACGCTTCATACAATAGCTATGTTCATAATACTTATTAAACATAGTGATGTCATTTCCGGAATCACCAACGACATAGACGTCTTTAGCGTCAATGCCTGTTAACTGGCAATATCTTTCTACACCATTACCTTTATTGCAACCCTGAGGGGTTAACTCATTAACTTGGGCAGTCCAGGAAGATTCGATTTCAGGGAATTGTTCACGGAATTCCTTGTTGAGTTCTTTACTGATCTGCGCTTTTTTCTTCTTAAGACCAATGAAGGTCATAATCTTATAGATTCTTGATTCATCGAGTTCTTTTTGGAATAGTTCATCACTAGCGATGAATGGTTCACGATATGAGAATTGGAACCACCACCAGATTTTATAGAACCAGATATAGAAGAATGCGACTTTACGACCGGTCTTAATGATGCATGGATGATTTTCACTAGTCATTAATAAAGCGATTGGTTCATACACTGTTTCAATGCGGTTAATGATATTCTTTAATTTCGCATTTGGCATCGCCTTATTATAAATAAGTTTATCATTAGCGATGATTTGACTAGAACAGCATGTGATAAAATCAACAGGTCTTTTAATTTCATCTTTTAATCTCTCTGTGAACTGAGTGGATCTAGATGTGACTAAAACTAATTTATTTCCTGCATCAATCCATCTACGTAAAAACTTGACGTTCTTTTTGCAGATGCATCTTCTAATACGTTTGGGATAGAACAATGTTCCATCTAAATCAATAGCTAGTAATTTTGCCATGCTCCTATATTATACACGTGCGCTAAATAATGTCACATATTTTTGCACTTTTTTTCTTCATGCGTTACGAGCACAAAAAAAGCGGAACAAAGTCCGCTTCTTTTAGTTTTGTTAGACTAGGCGATAGGATTCTCCGCTTGGATGACGCCATATCCACCATCACGACGGATATAAACGACACTGATGCGATCATCTTCTTCATCGAGATAAAGGAAGAAATCATGACCTAAGGCTTCCATTCTAAGAATGGCTTCATCAATCTTCATTGATTGTAAATAGTAAGATTTTGCTCTAACGACGACATCTTCTTCTTTGTCGCCTTGTTCTTCTTCTAATTCTTGGAATTGGACTGCTTCAGCGAATGAGGCTCTGCCGCTGCGATCCATTCTTGTTTTAACTTTGCGCATTTGGCCAACGAGTTTGTCGATGGCTAAGTCGATGGCAGCATATAAATCTGCATCTTCGACTTCCGCACGGAGTGGCATTTGAGGTAAGAAAATTGTAATTTCTACTCTTTGGGTCTCACCATGCACACTGACAACAGCACGGCATTCAATCTCGTCGTTGATAAGAAAAAACTTATCCATTCTTGAGAGTTTCTTCTTAATAGCGGAAGAAATGGCGTCTGTTACTTGGATGTTTTTGCCGATAATTTGGTATTTCATATGTTGTAACCTCCTTCCAAATTATGAAACAGAAGTTCAGTCACTTACATTATAGCACCGCTTGTCGGCATTATAAATAACACGTTGATTATTTAAGAAGGTTTTTAATTTGTTCAACTTTATCGAGTTTTTCCCATGGTAAATCAAGGTCAGGACGGCCAAAATGACCATAGTTTGTGAGTTCTCTATATTTAAATGTTGGTTCAGTTAAGTTGAATTGTTTGATAATCATACCAGGACGACAATCAAATACTTCTCTCACCACACTGAGGATTTTATCATCACTATAATGGGATGTTTTATATGTTCTAACACTAATTGATAATGGTTGGTTAACCCCGATTGCATAGCTAAGTTGGACACGTAAACGTCTGGCTACTCCTGCGGCGACGAGGTTTTTAGCAATGTATCTTGCCATATAGGCCGCACTTCTATCAACTTTAGTTGGGTCTTTACCAGAGAAAGCGCCACCACCGTGTTCACATGTGCCACCATATGTATCAACAATAATTTTACGTCCAGTCACGCCTGTATCACCTGTAGGACCACCGATAACGAATTTACCAGTTGGATTAAAGTAAACTTTAAAATCAGTATTTAAGCCAAATGATTTAGCGACTTTCTTCATGATGTTTTCCACGACATAGTTTTTGAATTCCACTAAGTCGATATTGTCATCGTGTTGAATGGACATTAAAACTGTATCAATACGGATATTATTTGGATCAGTATAATCAATAGTCACTTGTGACTTCATATCTGGACGAGCGTGTTTAAAGACACCCGCTTTTCTTTGGTTAGTGGCTTCTCTCACTAATTTATGAGCAATAGAGATAGCAAGTGGCATATAGCCTTCTGTTTCATCAGTAGCATAACCGAACATAATTCCTTGGTCACCCGCACCAACTTCTTCAGGCTTTTGTTGGGAGACACCAATTGAGATATCGTGTGATTGTTCTTTAACCTTCACTTCTACTTCAACGGTATGATAGTCAGTACCGAGTTCTGGACGATCATAACCAATACTCTTTAAGACGTCTTTAACGATTTGAACATAATTTGGTTGGACCTTGCATGTGATTTCCCCGCCAATTAAGACAAAATTATTGCTGGCAAACACTTCGCAAGCCACTCTGGCGTTTTTATCCTCTTTTAAACAGGCATCCAAAATAGCGTCTGCGATTTGATCACACACTTTATCTGGGTGTCCTTCACTCACTGATTCTGAGGTAAATAAGATTTTTTCTTTAGCCATTGCTGAAACTCCTTTATATAAACAAAGCCCTCCCACATTCATGGAAGGGCATTCTTTTTTTCCTTCAACTTATCGCTCAAGGTTGTGGGAACCTTGCTAAGGAAGAGCACTTACTCTATCGAGAGTTGCTATTGCGTTATTTCATTCCTTATTACGCAATTCTTGATAAGCAAAACTATTATAGAGTATTTCTTAGAAATAGCAACATTATTATCTTGATTTTTCTGCTTTTGCTTGTTTAAATATTATTGTGTTCGTGAATGGCCGTTGAGCACTTAAGTGCGTTGACGGATAGCCAATCAATCATTGGCGCGGCGAACATTTTTTATTTTTCTCTTATCTAGGCGTTTAAGGATTCTTAAATCAGCTTTTGAAATAATCCAGTTTTTGTTTCGTCTGAATCTTCTTCCAAGATGTGTTTCGATATTTTTAATACGCTTAATTGACTTATGATAGTAGCTTTGAACTTTATCTTTTGTGTTCGGATTATGTCTAAATTGTTGATACCCTCTTCGTGGAGTTTTACTTATCGTGAGTGATGGATTTCTTGTCATTTCGTGACCATAATGATAGTCGCAGTTTTTTGAAATACTCATAAAAGGGTGCCCACTCTTTGCATCACGATAAAATCTCAATCTATGATCACCTGGTATCTTTTGCTTATTATAAGGCCTTTGAATTTTTCTTCTTGGCATGTTCTCTCCTATTGTTTTGAAATAGCTTTCATAGATTAAATAGGGGCGAATTTAACAATTTGTCCAAAAAACTTGATGCTTTTCTAAGGCGCAACAAAAAACAGGCTTTTAGCCTGTTAATTTTTTATAAGTTTTTCACTTATTGCTCTCTAGCCCTAACGCTAGTTGATCAGGACAAGATGTTTCACCTGTTCTTGAGCCACGGCATTTAATGCCTTTGAGTTTGGAGATCACATCTTCAATCTTCATGCCCTCGATTAAACGACATAAACCCTGCGTGTTACCCATGCAGCCCCCTACGATGGTTGCGTGCACTATCACACCATTTTCATGTTCAATAATCATTTCTCTTGAGCAAACGTTATTTGGTTTGAATGTGATCTTTTCCATAATTATTTAATTAATTTACCGTAAACAGTACCAGCGCAGCCAGCAGCATTGCTTTCATCGGTATCGATGTGGCAGGCTAAAGCGAAGTCATCTCTAACACGAACAACGACATCACCAAAGATTAAGCTTCTGCCTGGGCAGTTAACTTCTAATTTAACGATTTGACCGTTTTCAACACCGAATTCAGCGGCATCAGCAGGTGTCATATGGATATGACGTTTAGCAACGATGCAGCCTTCGGCTAATTCGAGTTCACCAGCAGGACCAACTAATTTGATACCTGGGGTACCAGCTAAATCACCGGATTCTCTAATGACGGCTGGAACACCTAATGTACGAGCATCAGTAGCACTGACTTCGACTTGACCAGCTTTTCTAAAAGGTCCGAGGATGGAAACATTAGCAATTGTTTTCTTTGGACCAACGATGTCTAAACGTGAGAAACTGACGAATTGACCTGGTTGAGATAATGGCGCTCTAACTTCTAACTTAGCATCAGCGCCAAATAATATTTTGAATTGTTCTTCTGTCACGTGAATGTGACGAGCACTTGTTTCAACTAAAATTTCTTTCATGAAATTGCCTTCTTTCTTGCGAATAGTATTCTATCAAAGTTCTTATTATTATTCATTAAAAATGAAAATTATTTTATTTTTTGTTGCAATAATCTTTTTTGTGTGCAAAATTAAGGCGAGGAAAAAGAAATGGAAGAAATCGTTGAAGAATTATTAACTGATCGCATACTTACCGCTGTTAAGAATCGCAACGCTAAAGAACTTAAGGAAATATTCGAAGTTACTCCTAACATCGATATTGCGGAAGCCTTAGACGAAGTTGAAGACGCTGCTGTTTTTCTTTATATCTTTAGAACAGTTAATAGTGAATACACTAGTGATTTCTTCACCGAATTAACAAACGAACAGCAAGAGATGATCATTAATGCTTTTACTGATAAGCAATTAATTGAATTATTAGACAACTCCTTCGCTGACGATATCGTTGATACATTGGAAGAAATGCCTGCTAATGTCGTGGCCAGAGTCCTCAAAGCATGTCCTGCTGATTTAAGAAAAGACGTCAATAACCTTTTAAACTACAAAGACAACACTGCTGGTTCAGTTATGACCACTGAGTATCTTGATATGAAAGATACATTAACAGTCAAAGAAGCTTTAAAGATTATTCGTCAACGTGGTAAAGATGCAGAGACCGTTTATACAGTCTTTGTTAGAGACTCTAAGCGTAATCTTTTGGGCACCATTAACTTGGATGATTTAATCTTTGCTAAAGATGATGAAATCTTAAGTGATGTCATGGACCGTGACTTTGTGACATGTAATGTTAACGATGACCAAGAAGAAGTCGCTAACATGTTCAAACGTTACGACCTTAACGCTATGGCGGTTGTGAACAATGAAAACAAAATCATTGGTATCATCACCATCGATGACGTGGTCGACATCATCGTTGAAGAAGCCACAGAAGATATCGCTCACTTAAATCAAATCTCCAACATGGATGAACCATATTTAAAGACTCCTGTTATTAAATTAGTTTTAAAGTGCGTGCCTTGGATTTTAATCTTGATTGTCTTACAAATGTTCTCAACTTTGATTATTTCAAGATTTGAAGGCGCTATCGCATCCTTAACATTATTATCATTCTTTATGTCATTAGTGACCGATGCTGGTGGTAATGCTGGTGGTCAAACCACTACCCTTATCGTTCGTTCTATCTCTTTGGATGAATTCGGAAGAGGCGACTTTAAGCGTGTTATTTGGAAGGAATTCCGTGTCGCATTATGTATTGCTGGAATTGTCGGTGCCTTTGCATTTGCATGGATTTTATTTGAAACAAGCGTTGGTATTGCTAATGTCGCTGAATCAATCAAAGGTGTGCAAGAAGCACATCCTGGCTGGAATATGTCAGAGATGAGCGTGAAGTTAGTTGTTTCTGGCTTAATTGCCGCGACATTGTTCGTGGCAATGATCGTTTCACGTATGGTCGCATGTATGCTTCCATTCTTAGCAAAAGCCTTTAGACTTGACCCAGCCGTTGTGTGTGGTCCTTTCACCACTACGCTTGTTGACGTTATCACGTTGCTTACTTACTTCCTCCTCTGGACCTTTGTGTTCGGACCAATGTTAGGTTTATAAAAATATGAATAAAAAAGAAAACATGTGGGAACTAGTTAAGTTCCTAATCACAGGGGTAGCATGCGCTGCCGCAGACTATTTTACCACCTCGCTTTTCCTACGTATTTGCGCCGGAATTCCTAGTGGTGTTGCTCAATCCGCAATCTCATTATTAGCGGGTTTTATCGTCGGTGTTATTTTAAACTACATTTTATCTACTTATTGGGTGTTTAAAGGCAAGCAAGATAAGGCTGTTACTAAATCCACAAAGTTCATTATTTTATTTATCGTTTTTAGCGCGATCGCTTATGGCTTAAGCTTCTTAACATATGAAGGATGCAGAATCCTATTCTCTCATGCACCAGGTGTGAATATTAACGAATGTAGCATCGACTACATCTTAAAGTTCCAATTCTGGGGAGACTTAGTCTTCTGGCTCTACACAGTGGCTTTTATCTTAAAAACACTCGTTGGTTTAGTTTGGAATTATTTCACAAGGAAATACATTCTCTACAAACGTAAACCAGCACAGGTTCAAGAATAAACATTTTAATAAAGTTAGTAAAAATCAGCACTTTCCTTGAGAAAATGCTGTTTTTTAGTTATATTTAAGGTCATTATAATAGTATTAAGCTATGAAACTTAGAGTGGCCCTAGTCCCATCTTACGAACCTGATTTTGTTTTGTTGGATGTTGTAAATGAACTTTTAACAAACGATTTTAATGTGGTTGTGGTTAACGATGGAAGCGGTCCAAATTATGATGATGTTTTTACTAGACTTCCTAGTGAAGTCCACTACTTAGCGTATGACACTAATCATGGTAAAGGCTATGCCTTAAAACATGGTTTGAAATACATTAGAGATAATTTCCAAGATTGTATTGTTGTGACATTAGATTCAGATGGGCAACATCGTGTTTCTGATGCTGTGAGAATTTGTGATGAATGCGAGAATCACGAAGAAAACACTTTAGTGTTAGGCAGTCGTATTTTTGACAAGAAAGCCCCATTTAAGAGTCGTTTTGGTAATTTCATGGCGAGATTATCATTCTTAATTTCCACTCGTCACAAGATTTATGATACACAAACTGGCTTAAGAGCGTTTGATTATGGCTTATTAGATAGAATGATTGATATCAAGGGCGACCGTTATGAATATGAGATGAATGTCTTATTAGATGCGGTTAGAAATAATATTTCTGTTAAAGAAGTTAAGATTGAGACCATTTATATCGATAATAACGCTGGTACCCATTACAATCCTTTCAAGGATACGATGAGAATTCTTTTTGAAGTATTGAAGTTCTCTCTTTCTTCTTTAATTGGTTTTGGTGTTGATGTTGGCTTATTTGCGTTATTTACTTGGCTCGCTAAAACATACTTTGTAGATCCTACAACTGATGCATGGCAGTATTGGATTATTGGCTGTAACATTAGCGCTAGAGTTATCAGTGCCTCTGTTAATTTCACTCTTAATTACATCTTTGTCTTTAGGAGTAAGAAGAAAGTTTGGAAAGCATTATTGCAATATGCTGGTCTTGCCATATTCATTTTAACAATCAATACTTCACTAGTTTGGTTATTGGTAAGTAAAGCGGGTATGTACGAAGTACTTGCGAAGATTATTGTAGAAGGTACAATGTTTATAGTTAGTTGGATTATTCAAAGACTATTTGTCTTTAGAAAGAAGAAAAAAGAGTGAAGAAGTTAGTTTTACCAGTCATCTTTACTGTCGTAGGCGTTTGTTTTACTACCTACTCTTTTCTTGATACTTTCATTATTGTTAAGAACGCTAAGGCAGTAGATATTGACCATAACAGTGGCTTCTCATTTGGAACACCATCGTCTTCTAAACCATCTACTTCTTCAAGTAGTAGCAATACCAGTTCTTCTAGCAATAACAGTAGCTCTTCATATAATTTTTCTAGTAGCAGTAGCAATAGCAGTCAAAGTTCCGTTCCGGTTGCTGATAAATATTATGAGAATTTAACAACCGAACAAATTGCGGCTTTATTTACTCCTGAAAAGGTATTTAGAGAAAGAGAACACTACTCTGATCCTGATATTTATATTGATATCACCACCCATAGAGATGATGCAGATACAACGACATATTATGTCGCTGACATAAGGATTAATTCTCTTGGTTATTTTAAAACCGCATTAGCCAAGGATACATACGGCATGCATATCAAAGAAAGAACAAGTGATATTTGCAAACGTAAAAAAGGTATCTTAGCAATTAATGGTGATACATATGGTGAACAAGAAGGTGGCTATGTTGTTAGAAACGGCGTGCCTTTAAGAGACACTAAGAATCTTAATCGTATGAGAGGCACCACCTCTAAAGCGGAAGATTTGATTATCCGTGGAGATGGTACTTTCGCGGTTATTGATGAAAGATATACTTCTTTCGAAGAAGTAACCGCTCAAAATCCATGGCAAGTCTTCTCATTTGGTCCAGCGTTAGTTAAGGAAAACGAAGTTTCCGTTAATGAAAATGAAGAAGTTGGCGTTGCTTTAAGTGGTAATAGGAATCAAAGATGTGCGATTGGAATTATTTCTCCTAACCACTATTGCTTTGTGGTTTCTGATGGTAGAAATAGCGAAAGTAGTGGCATCTCATTATTCACTCTAGGAACAATCATGAAAGATTTACATTGTGAAACAGCTTATAACCTCGATGGAGGTGGCTCTGCAACAATGTACCTTGATGATGGTACAGGTAATGCAAATAAATTAGGACATTTAGTAAATACACCAGGCCAATTGGAAGGTGATAAAACAGTTAAGCAAAGAGAGGTGAGCGACATTGTTTATATCGGAAAGAATCAAGCGTAACACTCTAAAGACTGCCTTTATCTATATTGGCATAACAATTTTTGTTGGCCTTTTTGGTGGTATTTATGAAATGTTTAGTAATAATGTCTTTTCTCCTGCCATGTATTTAGCGTGGATTATCCCGTGTACATTAGGCGCATTTGTGTACCTCGCCCTGGCTTATATTCCTTTGGAAAAAGTCCCAGGGATGGCAACTGCGTGCGTGTATAATTTCGGTGTAGCAATGCTCACTATCCGTTCAATTTTTATTGGAGTTATCGAAATTTATGGGACCACTAATAGATTGATGCTCACCATTTACACAGTCTTATCAATCGTCTTCCTAGTCGTTGGAGGAGGAGCTTACATAGCGATTTTCATATATTCGTTCATACAAACCAGGAAACATAAAAATAGAAAAAATAATGAAGAGGTGTATTAAAAACCTCTTTTATTTTTAAAAGAATAATTCTAAAATTAAATTACATAAGAAAGGGAAACTTCTATAATGAAAAAAGTTTTACAATTCGCTGGCCTTATTTCTTTAGTATTGGGTGTGGTTGCTTTTATTTTAATGATGGCAACTCCAGCAGTCATTCAACCATTAGTTGGTGATACACAAACAGTTTATGCTGGTACAACAGCAATCTTTGGTAAGACAGAAAGCACCATTTTAGGTGATGTCGTCACAAAACCATCAGCCTTAGCTTTAATCGGCTGGATTTTATTATTAATCGGCATGATCATTGTTGCTTTAGGTGTTATCCTTCCATTATTCAAAGTTAAAGCTTTAGAAAAATTCTCCGGTATCTTAGATATCGTTGCATTAGCTTGCTTTGTCGTTGGTGGTATCTTCATGTTCTTAGTCGTTCCAACATTCTATGCTGCCAATGAATGGGATGTCGGTGATAAGACACAAATCGGTGCTGGTTGGGTTATCGGTGGTATCATTGCTATCGCTGCCGGTGCATTCGCTATTTTACCAGCTGCCGCTGCTTTCTTCGGCAAAAAGAAATAATAATTAGCTAAACAATTAACAATCAGGGGGCTTAAAAAGCCCTCTTTTTGTATCTTCTATAAATAGTTCTTGTTTTTTATCTTGCGATTTCTTACAATAATCAAGCAGTTTGATGCGCGAGTGGCGGAACTGGTAGACGCGTACGTTTGAGGGGCGTATAGGATTCCCTGTGTGAGTTCGATTCTCATCTCGCGCACCATTAGATAATTACTCCAACGTTTTGTTGGAGTTTTTATTTATAAAAGAAGACCTCGATTTCTCGAGGCCTTGGTTTTACATCTTTGTGGTATCGAAACCTTTAAGAACTTTAGTTAATGGTTTAATAACCTTACGGACATTACCATCAATGAATGGATTTCTTAAGTGATTTCTTTCTAAGAGTTCTAAGAATGGATATTTACCACCCATCTTACAGAGCTTGATATATTTCTTCCATGTCTTTTCATGGTTCTTCATATTCTCAACAGCGAATTGGAAGGCCACTACTTGGGCTAAGGTGTAATCGATGTAATAGAATGGAGAACCAAAGATGTGACTTTGTCTCATCCACCATGTACCTTTGTTTAAGGTTGGGCATTCGTCATACTTCTTATGTGGAGTATAGCGGGATTCGATTTCCTTATAAGCCGCGCATCTTTCTTCATGAGTGGCATTTGGATGTTCATAAACCCAGTGTTGGAATTCATCAATGGTAATACCATATGGTAAGAATTCAATGGAATCCGCTAAATGGGCATATTTATATTTTTCAGCATCTTTACCGAAGAAACCATCCATATATGGCCAGGCAAAGAATTCCATACTCATAGAGTGGATTTCACAAGCTTCTAATGTTGGGTTCATAAGTTCTGGAACTTTAATACCACTACTTAAGTAAGCTTGGAAAGCGTGACCACCTTCATGGCATAAGACATTAACGTCACCAGATGTACCATTGAAGTTAGAGAAGATAAATGGAGATTTATAATCTGGGAAGTATGTGCAATAACCACCTGGGGCTTTGCCTTTTCTGGCTTCAAGATCCATGAGTTCATACTTGACCATGAAGTCGAAGAATTCTTTACTTTCTTTACCTAAAGATGAATACATCTTTTGGGCTTGGTCCACTAAATATTTAGGATCACCAGCTGGTTTTGGATTACCACTCTTGAACATTAAGTTATAGTCATAATATTGTGGTTTTCTAATACCAAGGTTTTTCATTTGTTGTTTGTAGAGTTTGTTACAAACTGGGACAACTTCTCTAGCGATTTGTTCGCGGTAGACTTTAACCATATCAGCGTTATAGTCAGTTCTACCTAAGTTATAATAGCCTAATTCAATAAATGACTTATAGCCAAGTTTCTTAGCCATAGTATCTCTTAATTTGACTAATTCACCATATATTTCACCGATACGTTGTTCGTGTTCACCTAACCATTTATCCATGGCTTTAGCGGCTTCTCTTCTTGTTTCTCTATCACTATCTTGTAAATATTTACCTAATTGAGAGAGATTAAGTGTTTCACCTCTAAATTCGATTTGCGCACTACCGAAGATTAAATCATATTCACTAGTGAGTTTATTTTGTTTAGAGAGTTCAGGCATGATCTTTTCATCAAATGTTTTTAATGATAAATCATATTTCTTAAATAAGAATGAGCCGAACTTCTTTTCTAAATCTTTACGATATGGGGCTTCCGCTAAAACTTTAGTGACCATTTGGCCGTATTTAGCAAATGTTGGAGAAACTTCATCTAAGTATTCTTGTGCTTTAGCGTATTCTGGATTAGTTGTATCGCAAGAATATAAGACATAAATAATAGATGTTTGTGTTTCGATTTCACTATTGAATTTGTTGAGCTTTTTAATGATTTTGCTAGCTTCATCAGCGTTGTTACAAGCCTTTAATTCACTCACGAATTGTTCCATCTTTTTGATGAACTTACGCATGTTAGGAATCACTAGTTTGTAATCGCTGAACTTAATTGGTTCTTTTGTCATACTTTATTCCTTCTTTCTTTTTTATATATAAAGGATATTGATTGCTTTATAAATAAAAGCAACCACCTGGTGTTTATTTTAAGGAAACGAGGTGGCACTTACAAGAAAAACGACTTAGATATATTTACGAAATGATATCTTTTGTCTTTCTTTTTAATATCTTATAGATATATCTAGTTAAGAAGAATGAAATCCAGAAGTTATATCCTAAGACATCAGCGTTATATAAAACAAGGTGTTGTCTATAGATCTTTTCTTGTTCATCGATATTATTAGCAATCTCAAAAAATTCAGGGTCATTTGAGACCTTTTCGTTATCTCTAGCGACATATAAGAAATACTCAGAAAGTGAGGTTAATAAATCTCTAGCGTTTTTGGCTTCTTCTCCATCTTGATGTTCAATCTTCTTTAAATCAAAATTGGATAACTCTTCGAGTTTTTTCTTATCAAGTTTCACACCGTGCTTATTAAGTAAAGCCGCAAGCTTATCAATATTATCTTTTTTGTTTGTAAGAATGAGGGATAAATCGTGATCGTGTTGTGAAAGTATTGAAGAAAAAGAGATGACAAAAATCACATCGAGAAGGACGAATACTAGATATGTACCCACTAAAGCGATAGCGGTATTACGGAGAATAAGTAGAAATAATTCCATAGAAGCATTCTAGCACATTAGTTGTTAGCGAGATACATAAAGTTGACTAATATTATCGATTAGTGGATAATATTAAAGGAGGTTATAACTATGGGCAAACCAATCGTTGCAATTCTGTATGATTTTGATAAAACATTATCCACAACTGATATGCAAAATTATACCTTTATTCCAAACCTCGGTATGACTCCTGATGAATTCTGGGGAGAAACTGGAAAGTTATCACAGAAATACGAAGTGGAAAGAATTCTTTCTTATATGTACTGCATGATTAAATTTGCAAAAGAAAAGGGTATTAAGATGACCAAAGAATATTTGCAAGAATGCGGTAAGGCGATTAAGTTCTATCCTGGTGTTACCACTTGGTTCAAGCGTATTAATGACTACGCTCTTGACAAGGGTATCATCGTGGAACACTATTTAGTCTCTAGTGGTACCAAAGAAATCGTTGAAGGCTGTTCTATCGTTAACGAATTTAAGCAAATCTATGGCTGTGAATTCCTTTACGATGATAACGGTGAAGCATGCTGGCCAAAGATGGCAATTAACTTCACACAAAAAACACAGTTCTTCTTCCGTATTGCTAAGGGCGCTATTAAGGCCACTGACGATGCGGGTGTGAATGAGAAAACTCCTGATCACCGTGTCGAATATAAGAACATCATCTATGTTGGTGATGGAATGACTGATATTCCAAGTATGACTCTCGTTAAGAAAAACGGTGGTCATAGTATCGCTATTCATCCTAAGGATGATAAGGAAGTAGTTCAACAAATCTATGACGACAATCGTTGTGACTTCATCGTTGAAGCTGATTACAGTGCAAATGGTGAAATGGATAAAGTCGTCAAAATGTTAATCGATTTAATCTCCGCTCAAGAAAAATTGAAGAGAAAAGAAATCAGCTTAGCAAATAAGTAAGGTAGATAGAATTGTCTACCTTTTCTTTTACTCTGGTGCTATCATTTTAGGTGATAGGTGTTTATTATGAAGTATCAAGTTGGCCAATTAATCGTTGGGAAAGTTTATAACGTTAAACCGTATGCGCTTTTTATGTCTTTTGATGATGGCGTGACTGGTTTATTACATATTTCGGAAATTTCCGATTCATTTATTCGTGATATTGAAAAATATGGTTCTGTTGGTGATGAAATCAAAGTGAAGATTTTATCTATTGATAAAGACAATGGTTTCTTAAGAGTGTCTTATAAGCAAGTGCCACCAGAAGAAATGTATTCAAGTCACACAAATCAAAGAAAAGTACCCACTACTAGCGAGGACGAATTCTTACCACTTAAAGAGAAATTAGATTCTTGGATAAAAGAAGCTTACGAGAACATTGAAAAAGGGGACAAATAAAATGCTCAGATTAAGATTAAATAAACTCATGACTGAAGATGTTTTAAAAGGTTATGAGAAACAAGTTAAAGAGATTAACGAAGTTATCAAAAACAAAACTGGCGCTGGAAACGATTTCCTTGGTTGGGTCGATTGGCCAGTTAATTACGATAAAGAAGAATTAGCGAGAATTATTAAAGACGCAAAATATGTAAGAAACAACTTTGATGTTTTAGTCGTCTGTGGTATCGGTGGATCTTATTTAGGCGCTAGAAGTGCATTAGAAGCACTTAATGGCTTAAAGAGTCCTGATAAATTAGAAATCATCTTTATGGGTCAAACATTCTCACCAAACTATGTCGCCCAAGTGATGAAATATCTTGAAGACAAAAACTTCGCCATTAATGTTATTTCTAAAAGTGGTACCACCACTGAAACAAGCATTTCTTTTAGGTTATTAAAAGAATTATTAGAGAAGAAAGTTGGTAAAGAAAAAGCGAGAAAAGCCATCTTTGCCACGACAGATAAAGAAAAAGGCGCTTTAAAAACATTAGCGACACAAGAAGGCTATGTCACATATGTCCTTCCTGGTGATATCGGTGGTCGTTATAGTGTCTTTACCGCTGTTGGTACATTCCCACTTGCGTGCGCTGGTGTTGACGTTGAAGCTTTAATTAAAGGCGCTAGAGACGCGAGAAGTGAAATCCAAGAAAAACCACTTAAGGATAACTTGTGTTATCAATATGCCTCAATGAGAGACTACATGTACCGTCATAATAAGCCAGTAGAAATGTATGTCACTTATGAACCTCAAATGAGTCAAATTAGTGAGTGGCTTAAACAATTATTCGGTGAATCTGAAGGTAAAGAACATAAAGGTCTTTATCCAAGTAGCGCGACCTTCTCTACAGACCTCCACTCTTTAGGTCAATATGTCCAAGAAGGTACACCATTATTATTCGAAACAATTATTAACGTTTTAAATCCAAAAGATGACATAGTCATACCACACGATAACGAGGACTTAGACGGTCTTAATTATTTAGAAGGTAAGAACTTAGCGTTCGTCAATCAAAAAGCCTTTGAAGGCACTTTAAAGGCCCATGAAGACGGTGGCGTGCCATGTAATGTCATCTACTTAGACAAATTAGATGCTTATAACCTTGGTTACTTATTCTATTTCTTTATGAGAGCGTGCGCGATGAGTGCTTATATGCTTGATATCAACCCATTCAATCAACCAGGCGTTGAAGTCTACAAGAAGAATATGTTCCACCTTTTAGGTAAAAAAGGTTACTAGAAACTATCAATAGTTTATTGTAAGAAAAGTCGCTATTAAATTAGCGATTTTTTGATTGACTATATTTATATATAAGTGATATATTATTTAGGCGCATTGTTAATCGGATGCTTAGCTCAGCTGGGAGAGCATCACCCTTACAAGGTGGGGGTCGGCGGTTCGAGCCCGTCAGCATCCACCAGAAAGTGCGCTAAAACCCATCGATAGATGGGAGGGTAGCGAAGAGGCTAAACGCGGCAGACTGTAAATCTGCTACCTACTGGTTTCGGCAGTTCGAATCTGCCCCCTCCCACCATTACGGTTTGTTGGGGTGTAGCCAAGCGGTAAGGCAACAGACTTTGACTCTGTCATCTCACTGGTTCGATCCCAGTCACCCCAGCCATAAACTTCACTCTCTAGCTCAGCCGGTAGAGCACTTGACTTTTAATCAAGGGGTCTGGAGTTCGATTCTCCAGAGAGTGACCATCTTGATGCCCAGGTGGCGGAATAGGTAGACGCACAGGACTTAAAATCCTGCGGTAGCGATACCGTACCGGTTCGATTCCGGTCCCGGGCACCAACTTAAAAAATAAACCGACAGCCTATTGTCGGTTTTTTCTTTATATTTATTTGGTAATAAAGTAACATAGCAGTATGGAAAATGAAGTCGTAACAAAACGTCGACCAGTTCTCGCTATTATTGCGGGTGTCTTACTTTTATTACATATAGGCGCGTTTATCTTTTCTTTATATTGTACTGCCGCAGGATTTCTTAATACTGAAATGGGACTAACAGTTCTCGCTATAGTGGCAATTTTAAGTTTGACTTTTGCTATTATTAATTTCCGTTCACGCATTAAAGTTGCATTCATCATCACACTAATTTTCAACAATCTTCTTATTACTTTAGATTTTTTCGCGGTTCTTTTTGGTTTATTAAGCATTAATACAGACAATCAAAGAAGACAAATTCAACAAGAATTATATGAAAAAGCCCAGTATTATGCATCCCCAGAATATGTTAAAGAAGCATTATGTAAAGATGGTCTAGAATGGTACTTTGTTAATGATGGTGATATGAAACTATATCACGATAGTGACAGTAAATTAGAAAACCAGTTCAAGTCCATGGAATTCACCACTCTTGATTCTTTGCCAGATCAAAATGATGAGGGTTACTTATTTTTCCTTTATGAGGATGGTTATTCAAGTCTAGTAGTAACTTTTTCAAAAGATGACACAATGTTCGTACAGGCAACCGCATATAAAAATGGTCCAGCTTTTACACCATTTGCGCACGAAAAAAGGTATTTCTGGACGGTTTATACATTTAATCATGAAGAAGGCATTAAGTTCTTCAATATCGCTGATGAGATAAAAGTGCAAAGCGATTCATCTATATAAAAGATATATTAAAGATATATAGGCAACAAAAAACTCCTGATTTGAGTCAGGAGTTAATTTGTTAATGTAGAATCAATTACTTTTGATTTTTGAAAGCTTTTAAGCCAAGATATTGAGCTTCTTCGCCTAATTCTTCTTCAATTCTTAATAATTGGTTGTATTTGGCCATACGGTCTGTTCTAGAAGCAGAACCGGTTTTGATTTGACCAGCGTTAACGGCGACGGCTAAGTCAGCGATTGTAACGTCTTCTGTTTCACCAGAACGGTGGGAAACCATTGTGGTGTAGGCGTTTGTTTGGGCTAAGCGGATAGCGTCTAATGTTTCGGTTAATGTACCGATTTGGTTAACTTTAATTAAGATACTGTTAGCAACGTTGTTATCAATACCTTTTCTTAAGAAGGCAGGATTTGTAACGAATAAGTCGTCACCAACGAGTTGGATCTTGCCACCGAGTTCTTTGGTGAGTTCAGCCCAACCTTCCCAGTCAGATTCCGCTAAACCATCTTCGATGGTGATGATGGCTGGGTGATCTTTGACTAACTTTTGTAAGTAAGCAATGAAGCCCTTGCTATCATAGGAACCTTCACCGGATTTTTCTAATGTGTATTTGCCTGTTTTGGCATCATAGAATTCAGAGGAGGCAACGTCCATACCGAGGAAGATTTGCTTGCCAACTTCGTAGCCAGCATTCTTAATAGCTTCTTCGATTAATTCTAATGGTTCTTCGTTACCGTGTTTGCAAGAAGGAGCGAAACCACCTTCATCACCGACACCGGTTTCATAACCTTTGCCTTTAACGACTTTCTTTAAAGCGTGGAAGACTTCAACACCAGCTCTTAAGGCTTCACGGAATGTATCGAAACCAGCTGGGATGATGAAGAATTCTTGGAAGTCAACTGTGGATTCAGCGTGAGCACCACCGTTGATAACGTTCATACATGGTGTTGGTAAGACTTTAGCATTAGCACCACCGATGTAACGGTATAATGGTAAGCCTAAGCTTTGAGCAGCGGCTCTAGCAACGGCTAAGGAAACACCTAATGTGGCGTTAGCGCCTAAGTTCTTTTTGAATGGAGTACCATCTAATTTGAGTAAGATAGCATCTAATCTGTTTTGTTGTGTGGCTTCTAAACCTAAGACTGCTGGAGCGATAACTTCGTTAACATTCTTAACGGCTTTTAAGACACCTTTACCTAAATATCTAGCTTTGTCACCATCTCTTAATTCGAGAGCTTCGGATTCACCTGTGGAAGCACCGGATGGGACAATGGCGGAAGCGCGTGTACCGTCATCTAAACGGACTTCGACTTCGACTGTTGGATTGCCACGAGAGTCTAACACTTCACGGCCGTGTACATATGTAATTTTTGCCATTTAATTAATTCTCCTTAAATATGACCGAAGTAATTATACATTCAATAGTTAATTATTTTCAATAATAACGATTGAGAAATGAAAAACACCACCTTTTCCGATGGTGTTTATTAAGTGAGTAAGGATTACGCTAATTGTTCTTTTCTTTTCTTAGCAATAACCAAGGCAATAACAGATAGACCCACTAAACCAATAGCGAAGATTGAGCCATTTATATCGCCAAAGCAGCCACTCTTCTTTGTTTCTTCTTTGCCTTCTTGAGTTGGTAAGATATCTAGTTTGATGACTTTACCATATTTCACTTCATCATTAGATTTAAGCAAGAAGTTAACTGTGTAGTGACCTTCTTTGACTGGTTGACCAGTAATTGCGCCATCTTTATATGTTAAGCCTTCTGGTAATGGAGTTTCTTTATCAATCACTAATGTGTAGGTATTATTCTTACTCTTAATTGTAATATTAGCGTTTTCACCGACGCGAAGTTCGGTTGCACCTTCCACTTCAATATCATTTGTGGATTGGATTAAACCTTTATTGGTCATAAATGAGTTAGCGTAGACATATAATTCTTCTTTAGCCGCTCTTCTGACTGCTCCCCACCATGTGTAAGAAATGCATTTCTTACCATCATATTCAAATGTTGGAGCGTTTTCTTCCTTGTCCCATTTGGCTTGTTCCGCGCCATTGAATGACAATGAATCAACTAAGCCATCAACACCAGCTATGACATTATAATCAACGCATTCATAACATTTGAAATTAAATGTGGCGCTACCACTATGGTGCATATCGGTTAAAACATTACCTTGAAAACCCCATTCTTGATGTAGAACTTTTTGTAAAAGTTGATAGGATGATTGTACTTCTCTTAAACCTAAACGATTGAAGGAGGTTTGGAGACCTTTAGTTTGTCCTTCTTCCACGATAATTTGGAAAGGTTTTAAGTCTAATTCACGAAGTGCTTGTTCTGATTCATAAGTAATGCAGCCTTCACGGTTCTTTTCTTGAGCATTGTAGCCAAAGTGTGTGGCATAAACAACAGCACCCTTTTCATAAGAAGCTTTGATAAATGTTGCGCACATCTTACCGGTGATAAACGGATCGGCTGAATAGCACTCAAAGTTACGACCGCCGAATGGTGAACGACGAATTGAAGCGTTTGGACCAGCCCAGTAGACAGTATTGTTAAGTTGACTTGCCATGCCAAAGCATTCACCTTGTTTTTGCGCTAGTTCAATATTATATGTAGAAGCAACTACTGCATTGCTGGCGAACGAGACGGTTCTCATGCAATAGCCATTAAAACTAATTGATGAACTAGTTTTGCCGATAGCAGATAAAGCACTATTACCCATTCCATATGTTAAAGATGACTTAAGTAAGTCTGAATATGAAAGTTGATTTAATAACTTATCCCATTTTGGATCATCGAAAGAAAGGCCTCTCATTTGATTGATTTGTAGATCAACGTTAGTTGAAGTACGTGGTTGTGCCCAGCCAGCGGCAGTCGCTTCCTCTTTAGTCACAATAGCTTCATTTGGTAAGAAAATGCTGTTCTTATTAACTTCTAAGTCCACTAAATCGAATTCAGTAGTTAAGTATTCTTCGACTTTAGAACCATCTTTTAAAGTACGATCTGCAAGTGTTGGATGTTTTGGATATGTCTCATCCATATTAGCGCGGCTCATTAATGTATAGCCGATATCATTAGTAAGAGGTAACGAGGAATCAAAATCGTTATTGGAAAATCTATTTTCGACTTTGTTACCTGTATAACGATCTTTTTCGTATTTAATACCTTCGTCAAGTTTCACTTCTAAATCTGCGATGGCTTCATGAGCGTTTTTATTAACGGAGATATGATAGGTACCGGTATCTAATTCATAACCCTTGAAACCATTGTGATTCTTATCTTGATAGTCATAGCTCGCCACGTCTTGGAGATTAAATGACAATCTTAATTTTTGGCTTTCTCCTGGTTTTAAAAGTTTGGTCTTTGCAAAGGCACATAATACTTCATATGGCTTTTCAATCTCACCTTTGATGTAAGGTGCTTTAAAGTAGGCTTGAACGACCTCTTTTCCAGCCACGTCTCCAGTGTTTTTAACATTTACGGTGATTTCCACGTTCTTGGAATCAGCGGTAAACTTGGTATTTTTGTTATAGTTGCTACTAACTAATTTAGTCTCAAATTTAGTGTAGCTTAAGCCATAACCAAATGGATAAACAACACCTTTTTGGCCGTTGTACCATTCATCAGCAGTTTTCTTATTATTAGCTGCTAAATCGGCATACACTGTTTCATAATAGCGATAGTCTCTATAGATGTCTTCTTCGAATGTGACATAGGAAGATGGACGAACACCATTGATACCACCTTGCACCACTTTATGAGTTTCATCATACCAGCGTGGATTTTCATGACTTATATATAATTTGTCACTACCAAAACTCATGACAGGGCTTCCATCAGCGTTAAACATTGTATCTTGAGGAGCATACACTGTTTTGGTTGTTTTATTACTATAGGTAAGTGACATTTGACTAGCTTCATTAGCGTTACTTTGAGCGTTATCCGAGAAGTTTTGATATGTTGGGTCTTCTTTAAAATCACGCGCCCAAGTGTCCACTGTATGACCAGATGGATTGACTTTACCAGTGAGAATATTAACTAAAGAAGTGATACCTGTGTCGCCTGGTTGGCCAATCCAAACAATACCACTGACCTTGCTATCTTTTTCTAAAGCATCGCATTCAAATGAGGCTGGAGTATTTAAAACAATAACAATATGTTGGAAGTGCTTTTTTAATTCATTAAAAAGGTCACGTTCATTATCAGTCATTTGAAGGGCGTGGTTATTGTTTAATTCGTCAAATTCTTCTCCTTGTGGTAGACCAGAAGTAACACCAGCATGGTCATAGTCACGAGCATCAATGGCTTTCATATCGACGCCTTCACTACCTTCACGGGTAATGAATTGAATCGCGACATCTTTATATTGATCAAATGAATTAAGGATTTCTTGAGAATATGCGGAAATAGGTGTCTCACCAATCTGCACTTGAGAATTACCTTTCCAACCATCGTTACCGTTGCTTCTACCTGGGCCTGATAGTCTATTATTGTTCCAAGAATAGTTTGCCCTTTGTCCATAAAAGTCCATGACAGTTTGGTTGATATCAAATCCTGCATTTTTAAATGCATCTTCAAGGTTAATTGGTTTGACATCATAAGGGTTTGTAGCTGAACGAGCACCTACGCCTGTATTAAAGGTAAAAGCGTTTTTGCCAACAATGGAAATCTTCTTCACATTGTTGAATGGTAAGAATCCATCGTTTTTAAGTAAAATCATACCTTCATTACATATTTCGTCATTAACTTTGACACCATAGTCCTTGTAGGAATCCTTATCAACGCATTCACCAATGTATTCGGCATTATTAGCGGCAAATCGTTGCGCTAAAGCCACAGGTAAAACTAACGCTAATAAAGCAGTAGATAAAAGTGTTTTTCTTTTCATAGGTTGGGAGCCTCCTATTAACTTAATACTTCTGATATCTTTCTTTGAACATTATACAACTAAAAGTCCGATACCGACTAGAAAAATTAAAGGATAGGCGTGCGCCTACCCAATAAATCTTTAATATTTAACATATTTTAGCAAGGAGTCTCCTGCATCATTTTGATGGCTACCTCTATAGGTGGGGGATGAATTGCTAATTATAAACGTTTATAAAAACAAGTAAATATCTATATAAAAAAGTAAATATTTGTTGAGAATATATCAATAAATTGATATACTATAAGTAGGAAAGCAATTAGGGGTATGAGAACAAACTTAGTTTTTATATCCCTTTTGTTTT
>CACWSI010000014.1 GCA_902763555.1 uncultured Erysipelotrichaceae bacterium
CAATTATTTGGTAAAGATATGCTCGTTGCTAACGCAACTGGTTGTTCCTCCATCTATAGTGGTTCTACTCCATTAACTCCATTCTGCACTGATAAAGACGGTCAAGGTATTGCCTGGGCTAACTCCTTATTCGAAGATAACGCTGAATTCGGTTATGGTATGAGAGTCGCCACAAACGCTAAGATCAAAGCTATCATCGAAATCTTAGATGCCGCTAAAGAACGTGGTCTTGAACCAGAATTAGTCGCTAAGATTGATGAATACTATGCCAATATCAAGAATAGACAAGCAATGCGCACAATCGTTCCTGAACTCGTGGCGTTAGTTAAAGCTAGTAAAGACGAAGGCGTTAAAGAAGTCTTAGCCTATGAAAGAGACTTAGCCGATAAGTCCGTTTGGATCGTCGGTGGTGATGGTTGGTCATATGATATCGGTTACGGTGGTTTAGACCACGTTATCGCTAACGAAGAAGACGTCAATATCTTAGTCTTAGATACAGAAGTCTACTCCAATACTGGTGGTCAATCTTCTAAGTCCTCACAAACAGGTTCTATCGCTAAATTTACCGCTTCTGGTAAAACAACAGCGAAGAAGAACTTAGCCCTCATCGCTATGAGCTATGGTAACGTCTATGTTGCACAAATCAGCTTAGGCGCTAACCCAGTAGCGGCGATTAAGGCCTTAAAAGAAGCTGAAAGCTATGATGGTCCATCATTAGTCATCTGCTATGCTCCATGCGCTAACCATGGTATCAAAGGCGGTCTTGCTAACTCCATGAGACAAGAAAGATTAGCCGTTGAATGTGGTTACTTCCCAATCTTCCGTTACGATCCACGTAATGAAGCTGAAGGCAAACCAGCATTAACACTTGATATGAAAGATCCAGACTTCAGCAAGCTTAGAGACTTCGTCATGACTGAAACAAGATTCTCACAACTTCCACGTGTCAACCCAGCTCACGCTGAAGAACTCTTAACAAAGTGTGAAAATTACGCGAAAGCCAGATTAGAAAGAATCAAAAAATTCGGTCTCTAATCCTAAACTTTAAACCAATAAAGACGATGCGAAAGTGTCGTCTTTTTTCTTTGTTTACATCTAAATTTAAAATAATTAAAGAATATTATTGAATATCTATGTATAAAAATGTATATTGTTGGTAAGGAGGTTCTTTATGATTAAATGGTTTAATGTTAAAGACCGTAACGGTGTCGCGTCATTTTACGCAAATAACATCACTTTAAATACGACTGCGATGTATCCGCTAGATACAGCCTATAAAGTGCAAGTTGGTATGGATGATAAAAATAATGTTGTCATTCAACCTCTTACCAAAGAAGTCGTGGAATCTGGTGCGTTAGATGAATGTTGCTTACTTAAGATTGAATTCCATAAGAGTTTCGCCCGTATTTCATCCGTGCAATTACTCAAACAAATTAGTGAAGTCTTAAGAATTCCATTCACTAATAAGCCAACACAATTTGAAACCACTTGGGACAGTGTGGAAAACGTCCTAACCATAAAGACAGGAGAAAAGTAGTATGCCATTTGAGAATTGGATGTGGGCTATCTGGCTCGGCATTATGATTGTCATGGTGATAGTCGAATGCATGGGTCCAGCATTAGTATCGATTTGGTTTGCCGCTGGGGCATTAGTCTCATTAGTGCTCTCATTATTCTCACTCATCCCAGATGTAACAATCCCATGGTGGGTGCAAGTAATAGTGTTCGTGGTTGTGAGTGCGATCACATTAATAGCGTTAAGACCGTTATCGTTAAAGTATTCTAAAAAGAACAACACTATCAGCTCCAATGTTGATAGCTTAGTAGGTAAAAGAGGTTTATTAGAAGAAGAGATTAAGCCTTTTGAACCAGGCGTTTGTAGACTAAATGATGTCCTTTGGACCGCCATTAGCACAAACGGAAAAGAAACAATCGCTGCTAAAAGCGTTGTGGAAGTCGTTGCCATTCAAGGTAACAAATTATTAGTTAAGAAAGTAGAGGAAAACTAAGATGCCACCAGTAGTAACTGCGTTAATCATTATTTTATCAGTATTATTATTCATCTTTATTTTGGTAATCATTTGCAACATCAAGATTGTCAAACAAACAGAAAAAGTCATCGTTGAAAGATTAGGTGCCTACCGCACAACATGGGGTGTTGGCATGCATATGTTAATGCCATTCTTTGATAGAATTGCGGTCAGAGTCTCCATGAAAGAACAAGTTAGAGACTTCGAACCACAATCCGTTATTACAAAAGATAACGTTACAATGCAAATTGATACCGTCGTCTTCTATGTTGTCACAGACGCTAAGTTATATGCGTATGGCGTTGAAAACCCAATGGCCGCGATCAATTACTTATCCGCGACTACATTAAGAAATATCATCGGTGAACTCTTACTCGATGAATGCTTAACTTCTAGAGAATTAATCAATGAAAAGATGAGAAAGATTCTTGATGAAGCTACAGACCCATGGGGCATTAAAGTCAATCGTGTGGAAGTGAAGAACATTCTTCCTCCAAAAGATATCCGTGAAGCCATGGAAAAACAAATGAGAGCGGAACGTGAAAAGAGAGAAAAAGTCCTTCTCGCTGAAGGTCAAAAACAATCCGCCATTCTCGTGGCCGAAGGTCAAAAGCAATCACAAATCCTTACCGCTGAAGCGGAAAAACAAATGGCTATCTTACGCGCTGAAGGTGAAGCTGAATCCTTAAGAAAAGTTAAACAAGCTGAAGCTGATGGTATCCGTGCCGTCCGTGAAGCGGAAGCAGAAGGCCTCAAGATGCTCAATGCTTCTAAACCAACAGAACCAGTCGTGACCTTAAGATACTATGAATCTTTAGCCAAGATTGCGGATGGTAAAGCCACAAAAATCTTCCTTCCAAACAATTTGGAAAAGGCCGCTTCTCTTGCCTCAGTAGTAAAAGAAGTGATCAAGGACTAATTAAGGTTCATTTAAATCAAACAGTTTAAGAGGTGATGTTAACATCACCTTTTTTCTTACTTTTAACCCATCAAAAGAAATGTTGACATCGACAAAATCTTTTTTATATAATTTTATCGTAGGTTAAGGAAATATTTGTTTATGAAAAAAGATCTAAGAGAAGTAGAAGCTCTTGTGCAAATCGTAGATGAATACGCGCAAGTGCAAAAGAACATTGCCAACTTACCATGCGGCTATATCTCCGTCAAACAAATTAGCGGTCATACATATTGTTATCGTCAATGGCGTGAAGGAAAGAAAATTATTTCCCAATACGTCCCAGATGCTCTTTTAAGCAGCGTTAAAAGAAAAATTGCTGTTAGAAAAGAAAACGAAGCATTATTAAAAGTCATTAAGAAAGACTTAAAGAAAGCCACACGCAAAGTCGTAAAGAGTGGTCTTCTCACTGAAGAAGATGTTATTGCTTTACTTGAAGTCGCTATGCAAGAGGGCGATGTAAACGCTGAAGTTGAAAAGCGTTTAGCAAAATAAAACAAATTAGAACAAGTGAATCCTAGTGTTCACTTTTTCTTTGCCTATTTTTAAGTATTATGAATTATTTAGTTGTTCTTTCTGGTGTTCCTGGTAGTGGTAAATCTTATTTTTCTAATGCCTTAAGGGAAGATAAGGAAAAACATGTTTATATCATCAGTAGTGATCAAATTAGAAAAGATATATGTGGTAATCAACAAGATTTAAGCCAAGACCCATTAGTGTGGAAAATCTTCTATTCTTTAATCAAAACTTATAGTGAAGATAAAGATGGAATAGTGATATTGGACGCTACTAACGCGAAGAAAGAATACCGCTTAGATTTAATCAAACCATATAGGGAACTATATGATGAGATTGATTTAGTGGTGTTCCATATCGATAAAGATTTAACTTTAAAACAAAATAGAGAAAGAGAATATCCAATTCCTGAAGATGCATTATTAAGATTAATTGATAACTTTGAAATGCCTGATAAAGAAGAAGAGGAATTCTTTGATCATATTGACCTTATTACCGACCACAATATTGATAAAGTTATTAAACGTTATTAAATTGTGTATAATGACAATACGTCATCGGGACGTAGCGCAGCTTGGTAGCGCACTTCCTTGGGGTGGAAGGGGTCGTCAGTTCAAATCTGATCGTTCCGACCATGTTGAATACTCCTTATTAATAAGGAGTTTTTTATTGCTTCATAAATATTTTTGTCTTATCTATGATAAGTGCTAAAATAATATAAACGTTCGATAATTTTATAGGAGAACTCTATGAAAAATGTTAAAAAATTACTTTTATTAAGTGTGGGCTTTTTAGCCATGACCGTTACCGGTTGTAACAATAATGGCGGTAAGACATCACAAGAGCCAGTAAAAGAATATAGACCAATCGTCTTTGTGATGAGTGGTCAATCCAATATGGAAGGCAACACCAACTTTGGCACTAACGCATCATATTTGACCAAAGCTTTTGAAGACTTAGGTATCGAAGATGGTCAATGCTGCATCGATGGTATTGAATCAGTGCAAACTAGTTATTATGGCAATGGCTATGGTGAATTAAGCCGTGATGACTACAATACCGGTGGTCAAAGAAACGCTAGCCAACAACCTCACGCTTCTAATACTGAAGATAAGATTAAAGGTAAATTCTTAAATACAAAGATTGGTATGGGCCATTCAGATTCAATGATGGGTCCTGAATTAGGCTGTGCCTATGCATTAAAAGATCAAGCAACTGCTGAGCAACCAATTTACTTAGTAAAGATGGCTTCTTCCGGTAGTGGCTTTGCCCAATCTGGTAGCTCCGCTGAAGGCAAGAACTGGGAAGTTAAAACTGAAGATGGTACACCAGTTGAACACAATCTCTTCTCCGACTTCTTAAAACCATTCTTACAAAATAACCTTGATACAATTGAACAAGAAACAGGCAAAAAGCCAATTATCAAAGGTTGGTTATGGCACCAAGGTGAATCCGATGGTGGTGAAAAAGCCAAACGTGACGCTTATGCTCGTCGATTAGCGGACTTAATTGCTGAATTTAGAACCACATTCGCGGAGTATTCCGCTGAAGGTGATACTGAAGGTAAAGAAATTGCCTTTATCGATGGTATGACATTTGAAGGTGGCACAATGTTAGCGGGCGCTGCTGATGCCAAAGCCTTAAATGAAATCAAATTAGCCGCTGCGGATGCTAGTGATAAGAGATATATCGTTGATACATACGCTAATGAAGAACACGTTGATGCTAACTTATTAAAAGTTTCTGGCGATGGTTCTACTCAAGGTGTTCACTATAATACCAAAGACTGTTTCAGACTTGGTATGGCCTATGGCAAAGTCATCCTTGATAACAATTTATTAGACTAATTGATCTTAAAACAATAAAAAAACAAGCGCTTCTTCAACGTGCTTGTTTTTTGATGAGCAAATATCAGTCACATTTGTTCCATATTTGGATTAATTCGTTTGGCGTGAAGACTGGAAGTTTTGATTTTTCAAAATCCTTTTTGTTGAACGTGACAATAGCATCACACATTGATTCTTCTGCTGCCACTGTTTGTAAAGAATCTTCGTAATCAGTTGCTTCTGAATATAATGATTCTATAGCGGCATCTGCGCTTGTATTAATTACTTTAGATGTCATTTCATACACTTTTAATTGCAATTTCTTAGTTAAGTCGTTGTCGTGTAGAAACTTGTGCATAGTATAGCCGAAATCTCTAAGACTCATTGCAGAAACACAGGTTTGAGTATTGCGTCTTGCTGCATATTGAAAAAAAGCAAAAACTGAATCATAGTTCTCTCTTTTTAGAAAGAATTCTAGATATACGTTTGTGTCAATTAATAACCGCATTTCTCTTCTATCACCTCTCCGATTAATTCTTTATAGTCTTTTTTCTTTGCTTCCTCTGGTATTTCTAAACCAGCAATCATCCTCTCAGCGTCATAAAGAGCTTTTAATTGAGGGCTGATTAAAACACAAACCACTTTATTGTTTTTGGTAACATATACATCTTCAACATCTGCTTTTTCTAAGTAGAGACTTAGATTATTTTTCAATTCTGTCGCAGTTACATAGCACATAATTATCACCTCAATTATATTGTAGAGAAAAATGTACAAAACGTAAATATAAAATGTACAAAATCTATAAGAATAATGTACATTAATTCTAAATCGCTTTATTTGCGCATTTATATAGTCATGTTTTCGAATATTTGATAAAATATCGAAGACTAAAGATATGGAAAAGAAAATTATTATTAAAGGCGCTAGAGAGAATAACCTCAAGAACATTGATGTTTCTTTACCTAAAGATTCATTAGTGGTTTTTTCTGGTTTATCTGGTTCAGGCAAATCCACTTTAGCGTTCGATACCATCTTCGCTGAAGGCCAAAGAAGATATATGGAATCATTATCTAGCTATGCTAGACAGTTCCTTGGTAACTTCGATAAACCAGATGTTGATGCGATTGAAGGCTTATCACCAAGTATCGCTATTGATCAAAAGTCTGTTTCTCATAACCCAAGAAGTACTGTTGGTACTGTTACTGAAATCTATGACTACTTAAGACTTTTATTCGGTCGTATTGGTATTCCATATTGTCCAAATCATAACGAACCAATTATCTCCTTCTCTGTCACTATGATGACTGATGTCGTGATGGCCTATCCTGAAGGCAGCAAAATACAATTATTATCGCCAATCGTTCACGCGGAAAAAGGTACACAAAAAGACGTTCTAGATAAGATTAGAAAAGACGGCTTTAATCGTGTCCGTGTGGATGGCAATATATTGACACTTGAAGAAGTGCCCGCTTTAGAAAAGAATAAAAAGCACAGTATTGATATTGTCGTTGACCGTTTAATCATTAAACCTGATGTTAGAAGTCGTGTCTTTGAATCAATTGAAACATGTCTTAACTTCTCTAAAGGTTTACTCATTATCTTAAACGGCGATAATGAAAGATTATTATCCGATAAACATACATGCCCTAAATGTGGTTTCTCTGTTCCAAGAGTGGAACCTCGTTTATTCTCCTTTAACTCACCTTTAGGTTTCTGCCCAGATTGTCGCGGTTTAGGTATGAAAAGAGAATGCGATATTCGTAAGCTCATTCCTAATCCAAAATTAAGCATTAATGAAGGCTGTGTTAAATATTTAGCCCATATTGTTGGTAGTCAAAACCTTGAATGGACTGAATTTGTTTTACTTTGTAATTTATATAACGTTCCTATGGATAAACCTTGGAATGATTTAACAATGGAACAACAAAGAATCGTTTTATATGGTTCTCCAGTCGCCCATCAATACACGCTTAAATCTAGCAGTGGTAACACTATGCATAGAAATCAAATCATCGAAGGTATTAAAGCTAAGATTGAAAGATTATATAACGAGACTACATCCGATTGGATGAGAGACTACTATGAAACATTTATGAGCGATCATGAATGCACAACATGTCATGGTAGAAGATTAAATGACGCTGCTTTAAGTGTAAAGATTGATAAAAAGAACATTTGGGATGTTTCCTCTATGCAATTAAAAGACTTAAAAGCGTGGGTGGAAACTTTACCAAATAAATTAAGCGAATCTGAAAATAAAATCGCGGATTTAGTCTTAAAAGAAGTTAGTAACCGTACATCTTTCTTATGCGATGTCGGTCTTGAATATTTAACATTATCGCGTTTAGCCATGACTTTAAGTGGTGGTGAATCTCAACGTATTAGATTAGCCACACAAATCGGTAGCAAATTAACTGGTGTTTTATATGTCATGGATGAACCTTCTATTGGTTTACATTCTAGAGACAGTGAAAAACTCATCAAAACAATGAAAGAGATGAGAGATATCGGCAATACCTTAATCGTCGTTGAACACGATGAAGAGATGATTAGAAGCGCTGACTATGTTGTTGATATCGGTCCAGGCGCTGGAGTACACGGTGGTGAAGTAGTGGCCACTGGTACACCAGAAGAAATCGCTAAAAACGAAAGAAGCATTACCGGTGCCTATCTTTCCGAAAGAGAATATATCGCTATTCCTAAGCATAGAAGAAAAGGGAACGGCTTATTTATCAAGATTAAGGGTGCTTCATGCAATAACTTAAAGAAAGTTAATGTTGATATCCCATTAGGGGAATTTGTCGCTGTGACCGGTGTTTCTGGTAGTGGTAAATCATCTTTAATTAATCAGACATTATTTAATCATTTAACAGAACACTTCTCAGGTGAACCCGCTTTCGCTGGTGAAGTTAAATCTATAGAGGGTTTTGAAAATATTGATAAGGTTATTGATATCACACAAGAACCAATTGGTAGAACTCCAAGAAGTAACCCGGCGACATATGTCAAAATCTTTGACGATATTAGAACCTTATTCGCTGAAACTATTGAGGCTAAAGCTAGAGGCTATGATAAAGGCAGATTCTCCTTTAATGTTGAAGGTGGACGATGTGAAAAATGTGGTGGTGCGGGTGTTACTCGTATCCCAATGAATTTCTTACCAGATGTTTACGTTAAATGTGATGCCTGTAACGGTAAACGCTATAACGAAGAAACATTACAAGTCACCTATAAAGGTAAGAGCATCTATGATGTTTTAGAAATGACTGTAGAAGACGCTCTTCATTTCTTCGCTAATAGGCCATCCTTAGCCAAACGCATTCAAACCTTATACGATGTTGGTTTAGGCTATATTAAGTTAGGTCAACCTGCCACTACATTAAGTGGTGGTGAAGCTCAACGTGTTAAGTTAGCTAGCGAACTACAAAAACGTCCAACAGGCAAAACGTTATATATCTTAGATGAACCAACAACAGGTTTACATACAGATGACGTTAAACGTTTAATCAAGGTCTTACAACGTATCGTAGACCATGGTGATACAGTCTTAGTCATTGAACACAATCTTGATGTTATCAAGGTTGCTGACTATATTATTGATTTAGGACCAGATGGTGGTGATGCTGGTGGCAAGATTGTCGCTACTGGTACACCAGAAGAAGTGGCGGATAACAAAGCCTCTTATACTGGCCAATATTTAAAGAGAGTCTTAAAGAAGGAGCATTACGAATAGATTATGGTATTAGCAATTATCTTCTTGGTGTTATTTACTATTTGTGCGGCAGTGGGCATTGTCTTTACTGTCCAAGTAGTCAAAACACCAATGATTGAATTAAATTTTAAAAAGTTATTTATCAAAGTTGGTATCGCTATTGGTGTGGCTATCGCCTTCTTTATCGTTGCTTCTTTTGGCTTCTATATGTGGTTAGGCGCCACTCCTGATGCTTTACATGTTATTGAACTAGTAGTGGGCGCTATCTTATTCATTGGTTGTTTATTTATAGCTATCAATACATTCATTCTCCATTACTATGGTAGAAATATTCCTGAGAAACTTGATAAGTGGCTTTATAGAATCATGTTTATCGGTTTTGCCGCCGCTATTTTATCAATCTTCTTATACACAAATGGTTTAGCCCCATATTTAACATATCCTTTAGTCAATGGTATTTCCTTTACTCAAGGATTTGTCACACCTGCGACAGGACATCCAAATATTGCTTTCTACGCTTTATGTATCCTTGGTGGCGCAATTCTTGTCTATTTCTTAGCGGATCATCAAATGTACAAAGAATATGGCGAACATGGTATCTTAGAATCCACATTCTTTGTGGCATTCCCTGCTGGCATCATTGGCGCACGTATTGGCTTTGTGATTGGTGAATGGGGTACTAAATTTGATTATGGTCGTGCGATGACCACAATGAACATTTTCGGTAACGAAATTGATATTTGGAAGCCTTTAGCGATTTGGGAAGGTGGCTTAACTATCTTAGGTGGTGCAATTGCCGGTATCGCTGTTGGCGTTATTTGGTATATGTGGCGTAATAAAGGTAAATCAATTTGGGTGATCTTTGATATTGCTCTACCAATGATTTTAATTGCCCAAGCTATTGGTAGACTTGGTAATTTCTTTAACTGTGAAGTGCATGGTGTTATTCAAAACCTTGATGGTTGGAAATGGTTGCCTGAAATCATTTGGAGAAATGCCCAATATAGCACTGGTGAAGGAGCACCTAATTTGATTGGAACAAATCAACTTTATGTACCTTTATTCCTTATCGAAGCTATTGCTAACTTAGCGGGTTATTTCCTCTTATCACAATTATTTGGTAAGAAACTTAGAAAATACGTTGAGTTTGGTGATGTCGGCTTTGGCTATCTCATCTGGTATGGTTTAACAAGACTTTTCATGGAACCTTTAAGATATGGTGCCTTTAATATGGGTCCTGATGGCTATTGGTCATGGTTCTGGAGTATGGCGTATGTTGGCGCTGGTGTCTTATTAATCGTTGGTAATCACATTGTTCGTAATATCATTCGTAAGAAAAACAATACATTTATCGTTAGAGAAAAAGATACAAAGGTTGGTCTTATTGGCTCAATCGCTATCTTAGTAGTGGGAGGAGCTTTAACCGCAGTGGCCATTGCTTTAATGTCTACCACAACATTTGCCCCAGTCATGGGCTATAACCAATTCAATATTGGTGTGATGTTCTTAGTAGTGGGTGTGGCTATTCTTCTTGGCTTAGGCATCTCTATTCCAACACTTATTAATGGTTTGAAAGGCCAACAAGCAAATGCATAAATATAAAGTTCTTTTGTTTGATTTAGATGGCACCCTTTGTGATACTGATGAAATGCTTATTCAGTCCTTTTTCGCGCTCTATAAGAAATATAGACCCGCAAAGATTAGAACTAGAGAGGAATTAATATATTTTTCCGGTCCTCCTATTAAGAAGACTCTCGTGGATGAATTTCCTGATTATACTTTTGAAGAAATATATAAATCTTTCCAAGAAACATCAAGAGAACTATATCTTCCTTATGTGAAGGCTTTTGAAAATGAAATTGAAACGCTCAAGAAACTAAAAGATGCAGGATATCTTTTAGGAGTGGTCACTAATAAGGGTGCACCCTTAACTAAATATTCCTTAGAAATATGTCATATTGAAGATTTATTTGATGTCGTTATTTCCGCGGATGATGTTAATGCTCCTAAACCAAGTCCTTTAGGCATTGAAAAAGCCTTAGAAAGATTAGCAATTGCTAATAAAGAAGAAGTCCTTTATATTGGTGATAACGATATTGATTATGAAACCGCGACTAATGCGGGTGTTGATGCGATGTTAGTCACTTGGGGTCCAAGAGAAATTAAATGCATCAAGTCCGCTAAATATGCAGTTTCCTCATATAATGAATTAGGAGGTATCCTATTATGAAAACTTTTGACGCACTTATCTTAGGCGCTGGCCCATGTGGTATTAGAACCGCGATTATCTTAAAAGAAGCAGGACTAGATGTCGCTGTTATCGAAGGTTCAACTCCAGGTGGTAAGATTAACATCGCTCCACGTGTTGATAACTATCCAGGCTTTACCAAAATCCCTGGTCCAGATTTAGCCGTTGAATTTTTTAACTGGCTCATGAAAGCGGATGTCGAAATGATTCCAGAAATGGTCACATCCTTAACTAAAGAAAATAATTTGTTTATTGTTAAAACCGAACAAAACGAATATACCGCGAAAACCGTTTTAGTGGCGACAGGCACTAAAGAAAGAGAATTAGGCTTACCAAAAGAAAAAGAATTATTTGGGCACGGCCTTTCTTACTGCGCTGTTTGTGATGGCCACTTTTTTAAAGGCCAAGATGTTCTTATCATCGGTGGTGGTAATACCGCTCTTAAAGAAGCCATCTATATGGCGGATCTCGCTCATCACGTCTATTTAATTCATAGACGTAATGAATTTAGAGGTAATAAATATCTCGTTGATGAATTCGCGGCTTTACCAAATACCACAATTCTTACCCCATATGTCCCAGTGGCAATTTTAGGGGAAGATAAAGTGACTGGCATGGTTATTCAAAACCGTGAAACAGGTGAAGAAAAGACTCTTGAAGTCCAAGGTGTTTTCCCATTAGTGGGACAAATCCCAAATTCACAATTTATTAATATTGATAACGTTAAAGATGAATGGGGTACAATCCCAGTTGATCCAAAGACTAAACAAACCAAAGTGGAAGGTCTTTACGCTGGGGGTGATATCCTTCCAAGAGATATTAGACAAATTTATTTGTCTGAAGTGGACGGCAAAATGGCGTCTAAAGCCATTATTGAATATTTAAAGAAATAAAATGCGCAATAAGAACTCATTTACTAGTCAAGTTAAAGAAGAACTAGCCTCTAATAACTATCCATCAGAGAATCGTTTAAGAGCCCTTCTTTCCGCTTATATTAGAATTAATGGTTCTTTAGTTTTTAGACATAAAAAGACTTTATTACAGCTCAACACAGAAAACGCGAAGATTGGGCGTTTTATCTATGAAACAATTAATGAGATATATCACACTGATGCGAAATTAATTGTTAAAGAAAAAAGAAACCTCGATAAGAGTAAATCTTATATGATTGAAATTAGCGATGCTTCTGAAGCCATTATGGATGATTTAGAAATTTCATTCTTAGAAGGTAAGATTAGCAAGAATATCGTTAAAAACGATGACACAATCTCTGGCTACCTTGCAGGCGCCTTTTTAGCCGCTGGTAGTGTTAATTCCCCAGTGACAAGTAATTATCATCTAGAAATTGCTTTAAATAGTGAAAACTACGCGAAATGGTTGGCAAAGCTATTCGCTAAATACAAAAACAGTAATATTGAACCAAAAATCACCCAAAGAAGAGATGAATATGTCATCTACTTTAAAAAGAGTGATCAAATATCTAATTTTCTCATCATGGTCGGAGCGGTTTCATCTTGTTTAGATTTTGAAGATGTGCGCGCGAATAGAGACCTAATGAATAACGCGAATAGGCTCACAAATATGGATACCGCAAACATGAAAAGAACGATTGAAACTGGCTCAAGACAAGCCGAAGAAATCGCCATGATTGACCAACTCTTAGGTATCGATAATATCACTAATTTAAAAGAGAGAGAACTCTGCAAATTAAGAGTGGCTAATGAGGCTGCTTCTTTGCAAGAACTCGCTGACTTAATGACTGAAAAATTTAAGAAACCCATTACTAAAAGTAATGTTAACCATTTATTCCGTTCAATTCACGCTTTATATGAGAGGCTAAATAATGACAATCAATAAGCAATTAGGCGCTCGTATTAGATACCTTAGACAACAGAAAAATATGACGATTGAAGACCTTGCCTTAGAAGCGGAAATCAATCGTAATTATCTCTGTGATTTAGAAAGAGGAACACGTAATCCCACAGTAGTGGTTTTAAACAAGATCGCTAAAGCCTTAGAAATTAATTTATCCACGCTATTTGAAGGAATAGTGGAGATGTAGTCTTCTATTTATACATTTATAAATATAAGCACGTAAAAGATTATGTGCTTTTTTCTTGCAACTTATATTCTATATATATAAAATATAACCGCAGTGACAAATAAAGGAGGCATAAATTACATGTCAAATGTCAGAGTTGCAATTAACGGATTCGGTCGTATTGGCCGTTTAGCGTTCAGACAAATGTTTGGTGCAGAAGGTTACGAAATCGTCGCTATTAACGACTTAACTTCCCCAAAGATGCTCGCTAACTTATTAAAATATGATACCGCTCAAGGCGGTTACGCTGGTCGTATCGGTGAAAACTTACACACTGTTTCCAGCAAAGAACCAGAATTAGCTGAAGATGGCAAGACCATCCTCAAAGAAGGTTCAATTACAGTCGACGGCAAAGAAATTACCATCTATGCTCGTCCAAAAGCCCAAGACTTACCATGGGGCGAATTAAAAGTTGATGTCGTGCTCGAATGCACAGGCTTCTACTGCTCCAAAGAAAAATCCATGGCTCACATCCAAGCCGGTGCTCGTAAAGTCGTTATCTCCGCTCCAGCGGGTAAGGATTTACCAACAATCGTCTTCGGTGTTAACGAAAAGACTTTAACAAAAGAAGACAACGTTATCTCCGCTGCTTCTTGTACAACAAACTGCTTAGCCCCAATGGCTAAAGCCTTAAACGATTTTGCTCCAATCCAATCTGGTATCATGAGCACAATCCACGCCTACACAGGTGACCAAATGATTCTTGATGGTCCACATAGAAAAGGTGACTTACGTAGAGCCCGTGCCGGTGCTGCTAACATCGTTCCAAACAGCACAGGTGCTGCAAAAGCTATCGGCTTAGTTATCCCAGAACTCAATGGTAAACTCATTGGTTCCGCTCAACGTGTCCCAGTTGCTACTGGTTCCACAACAATCTTAACAGCCGTTGTTAAAGGTGAAGGTGTCACAGCTGAAGCCATCAACGCTGCTATGAAAGCCGCTGCTAACCAATCCTTCGGTTACAACGAAGATCAAATCGTTTCCTCCGATGTTATCGGTATGAGATTTGGTTCCTTATTCGATGCTACACAAACAATGGTTATCGATTTAGGCAATGGTTTATATGAAGTTCAAGTCGTCTCTTGGTATGACAACGAAAACTCCTATACATCACAAATGGTCCGCACCATCAAATACTTTGCGGAAAAGTGCTAATTAATTTAATTTAATTAACCCATAGAAATATACGGCGCTCATTTACTATGGGTGCCGTTATTTATGAAGAAAGGAATCTTAACTATGTTAACAGTTAAAGAAATGACCAACTTAGAAGGCAAAAGAGTCATCGTTCGTGTTGACTTCAACGTCCCTCTAAAAGATGGTGCAATCCGTGACGATAATCGTATCGTTGCAGCCTTACCAACAATCAAAGAATTACTCGCTAAAGGTGCTAGAGTTGTCTTAATGTCCCACTTAGGCAAAGTCAAACACAAATTAGCGCAAGAAGATCCAGAAAAATTCGCCAAACAAATTAAAGATGGCAACTTAGCCCCAGTGGCAGTCCGCTTAGGTGAATTATTAAATCAACCAGTCGTCTTCGTTAAAGAAACTCGTGGTGAAGAATTAACTAACGCAGTCAACGCTTTAAAGAATGGCGAAGTCTTATTAATGCAAAATACCCGTTATGAAAAGGGTGAAGAAAAGAACGATCCAGAATTAGCCAAGATTTGGGCCGCCTTAGGTGATGCCTTCGTCATGGATGCATTCGGTTCCGCTCATAGAGCTCACGCTTCTACATACGGTATTCCAGAAATCTTAAAAGCCGAAGGTAAACCAGTTGCCGTTGGTTACCTCGTTGAAAAAGAAGTCGCTAACTTAACAAGATGTGTCGATGTCAAAGATGAAGACCGTCCATATGTTGCCATTTTAGGTGGTTTAAAAGTTTCCGATAAAATCAAAGTTATCGAATCCTTATTAAAGAAATGCGACAAGATCTTAATCGGTGGTGCGATGGCTTTCACATTCTTAAGAGCTTTAGGCCACAAGACTGGTAATTCCCCAGTTGAAGAAGATCAATTAGAATACGCGAAAAACTGCTATGTCAAAGCGAATGGCAAAATCGTCTTACCAGTTGACTCTGTCATCGGTGATGCTTTCGACCCAGCTGAAAGAACAACAGTTGAAACCGTTGAAAAGGGTGAAATACCAGATGGCTTCCAAGGCTTAGATATCGGTCCAAAGACCAGAGAACTCTTCGCCGCTGAAATCGCTAAAGCCAAAATGATCTTCTGGAATGGCCCAAGTGGTGTCTTCGAACAAGAAGAATTCCAAAAAGGTACATTAGCTGTTTGCGAAGCTATTGCTAAAAATAGCGCTGCTTTCACAGTCTGTGGTGGTGGTGACTCCGCTGCTGCTGTCAAGCAATTCGGTTATAAAGAAAAATTCTCACACGTTTCCACAGGTGGCGGTGCTTCCTTAGAAATGATTGAAAACGATGGCCACTTACCAGGCATCGACGTGGTTAGATAATTATGAGAAGAAAATTATTATTAGGTAACTGGAAGATGAACAAACTCGCTAGCGAAGCTAAAGAGTTTGCCGTTGCTTCCCGTGACTTAGCCAAAAAGGCTGAAGCCAACAACATCGACTTAGGTGTTGCTCCTACATACTTATCACTTGCCACAGTGAAAGAAAACGCCGCTAAAACAATGATCGTGGCCGCCCAAAACGTCCACTTCAATGATCATGGTGCTTTCACTGGTGAAGTCTCTATTCCTATGCTCAAAGAATTCGGCATCGACTGGGTTTTAATTGGCCATAGTGAAAGAAGAACTTACGACAATGAAACAAACGAAAAGTGCAACGCTAAAATCAAAGCCTTAATCGCTAACAATATGGTTCCAGTGTATTGCGTTGGTGAAACATTAGCGCAATTCGAAGCTAACCAAACAAAAGCCGTTGTTGGTGAACAAGTTCGCGTTGGCTTAAAAGATTTAACCTCTGAAGATGTTAAAAACTTAGTCGTTGCTTATGAACCAGTTTGGTCCATTGGTACAGGTAAAAACGCTTCTACAGAAATTGCTGAAGACGTTTGCAAATTCATCCGTGATGTTTTAAGAGAAATGTTCGGTGATGTCGCTGACGAAATTAGAGTCTTATATGGTGGTTCCGTTAAACCAGAAAACATCAAAGCATACTTATCTTGCCCAGATGTCGATGGTGGTTTAGTCGGTGGTGCTTCCTTAAAGATTGATTCTTACGAAGCCTTACTCAATAACATTCTCTAGTATTTAAAAACAACGAGAAAAGAGGGATGTTAATTCATCTCTCTTTTTATTTTTATTTTCCACTCAATAATGTTGTATAATGAATTAAATTGATTTTAGTTTTTCAAAACAAATTGAAAGGATATTTACTATGAAAAAAAGTCTCCTTTTTGTTTCAATGATTGCCGCTTTATGCATTACTGGCTGTAACACTAATCAAGGTGATAGCAAATCCGCTAGTAATCCAGAAAGTTCTCAACCATCTGAAGCAAGTAATTCAGGTTCCAATTCTGAAGAATCTTCAAACCCTTCTTCCTCAAGTGATGCCCCTAAAGAAGAAGTTAAAAATGATAACTTCACACTTTTAAATCCAAACAACCTATCTTCAATGTCTCCTAACTGTAAGAAATACGTTGATGATATGAGAAATCAACAAAAGAAACTCTTACAAGAAAAAGGCGCTGATGCGGACTATTACTTAAATGATTTATATGGTACCGCTGGTGTGGACTTAACAAAAGGTGTTTTACCAAGTTCAGGAAACTATCAAGATAATACTGGTGGTTATCGTGATGGTACAACACAAAATGATTATTTAGATCCTGTCGGAGCGGACTACACTAAGGGTGAAAAGAGTGATGAATCTAAAGGTATTGAAATTGAATTCACACCTGCTGATGGTTTAAAGAATAAAGAATACACAATTACCTTTGGTAAAAAAGCGGATTTAAGTGACGCTAAACAAATCAAAACAAATGACACAAAGGCTTACTTAAAGAACTTATTTGTCAACGAAACATACTATTACAAAGTAAGCGCTGATGGTAAAGATTCACAAGTTGCATCATTTACCACAGGTGATTATCCACGTTGGATTGACGCTCGACCAATGTTTAATGTCCGTGATATGGGTGGTTATATGACTTCATCTGGTCAAAGAATTAAACAAGGTTTAGTCTATCGTGGTGGTGAAATCAATAGTAAGACTGGTTGGTATGGCAGCCAACGTTATACCGATGACACAGGTAAAACAGATGCTAGAGATGGTCATATCGTTTCTCAAACAGATGCTTCTAAGAAAGCCTTCAGAGAAGATATGGGCATGGTCAATGGTTTAGAAATCGATTTAAGAAGCAGTGGTGAAACCAATGGTTATCCATCATCTTCAGGCAAATGCAATTTTGCGGAGAATGGTGATATCTCTTATAAGATGCTAAGTATCAGTAGTTACCATAAAGGCATGCAACAAAATACTTCACAAATCAAATCATTATTCGAAGCCTTTGCTCAAGCGGATCAACATCCAGTTTATTATCACTGTTATGGTGGTGCTGATAGAACTGGTGTTGTGGGATTCATGCTTGGTGCAGTTCTTGGCATGTCTTATACAGATTTAGTCATCGACTTCGAATTAACAAGCTATAGTAGCAACCCATCTAGAAACTATCGTAGTCACTTACGTAATGGCCCATGGAATGAATGGCCAGGCATGGTGGACTACCTTAAAGGCACTTTAGGTTGGGAAAAAGATGGTGCACAACCAAAGACAATTAAACAAGGCATGGAAGATTATTTAAAGAATAATTGTAAGATTAGTCAAACCACAATTGACACAATTAGAAATATCATGCTTGAACCAGCAAAATAAAACAAAAATAAATAAATATTATAAAAGGATAGGTCAGAATAGTTGGCCTATTCTTTTTATATATAATAGCGCACGCGCGCACGTTATGTAGGCACATATATACGTATTTTTGAAAAAAATATAAAAAAGTTCTTGCACACTATATTTACATGCGTATAATAGTAAAAGCGCGCCCCAAAAGGGAACGCTGAATATCACTGAAAAAAATGGTGAAAAAAAATTAAAAAAAGCCATTGACATTAATAAATGTTAAGTGATATTATATCAAAGCACGTGTCGGGGAGACCCAATGAGATTATTACTAAAGTAATAACGTGCAACTGATCTTTGAAAACTAAACAGATGTACAAACATCACAACGTCAATTTGTTTAAAAAACAAAAATACAAAACCAGATAATTATTTTGAACTAGAATAAAACTTTGAGAGTTTGATCCTGGCTCAGGATGAACGCTGGCGGCGTGCCTAATACATGCAAGTCGAACGAGGTAGCAATACCGAGTGGCGAACGGGTGAGTAACACGTAGGTAACCTGCCCTTAAGCTTGGGATACCCAGAGGAAACTTTGGCTAATACCGGATAACAACAGAGAAGGCATCTTCTTTGCTTGAAAGGCCCCTTCAAGGGTCACTTAAGGATGGACCTGCGGCGCATTAGCTAGTTGGTGAGATAACAGCCCACCAAGGCGAGGATGCGTAGCCGAACTGAGAGGTTGATCGGCCACATTGGAACTGAGACACGGTCCAAACTCCTACGGGAGGCAGCAGTAAGGAGTTTTCGGCAATGGGGGAAACCCTGACCGAGCAACGCCGCGTGAGCGATGACGGTCCTTTGGATTGTAAAGCTCTGTTGTAAGCCATGAATGATAGCTTTAGGAAATGAAAGCTATTTGACGACAGCTTACCAGAAAGCCACGGCTAACTACGTGCCAGCAGCCGCGGTAATACGTAGGTGGCAAGCGTTATCCGGAATTATTGGGCGTAAAGAGTGAGCAGGCGGTTAATTAAGTCTGAGGTTAAAGCGTGGGGCTCAACCCCATAAAGCCTTGGAAACTGATTGACTAGAGTACGGGAGAAGTGAAGGGAACTCCATGTGTAGCGGTGAAATGCGTAGATATATGGAAGAACACCAGTGGCGAAGGCGCTTCACTAGCCCGAAACTGACGCTCAGTCACGAAAGCGTGGGTAGCAAATAGGATTAGATACCCTAGTAGTCCACGCCGTAAACGATGACAACTAAATATTGCCGCGAGGCAGTGTTGAAGCTAACGCATTAAGTTGTCCGCCTGGGGAGTACGGTCGCAAGACTGAAACTTAAAGGAATTGACGGGGACCCGCACAAGCAGTGGAGCATGTGGTTTAATTCGACGCAACGCGAAGAACCTTACCAGGGCTTGACATATTGATTACTACCCTCTAAGAGATTAGAGGAGACTATAAATACAGGTGGTGCATGGTTGTCGTCAGCTCGTGTCGTGAGATGTTGGGTTAAGTCCCGCAACGAGCGCAACCCCTTTCCTTAGTTGCCATCATTCAGTTGGGAACTCTAAGGATACTGCCGATGTAAGTCGGAGGAAGGTGGGGATGACGTCAAATCATCATGCCCTTTATGTCCTGGGCGACACACGTGCTACAATGGCCGGTACAAAGAGACGCGAATCCGCGAGGAGGAGCAAATCCCATAAAGCCGGTCTCAGTTCGGATTGGAGTCTGCAACTCGACTCCATGAAGCTGGAATTGCTAGTAATCGCGAATCAGCCATGTCGCGGTGAATACGTTCCCGGGTCTTGTACACACCGCCCGTCAAACCATGAGAGCTGGTAATACTCGAAGTCGTTATCCTAACCGCAAGGAGGGAGACGCCTAAGGTAGGACTGGTGATTGGGGTTAAGTCGTAACAAGGTATCCCTACGGGAACGTGGGGATGGATCACCTCCTTTCTATGGAGAAAGTGTTAACTCTCTACTAGAGTAGTTAACGTATGTACAATAAAACCTAAAATTTCTAGGATTATCGAGAAATTGACGCGTTTGTATCTTCTGTTTAGTTTTGAGAGATTAGTCTCTCTCAGAAATTGTTCTTTGAAAACTGAATATTAATTAAACATGTTCTTTCTGTTAATGTCGCAATTTGTGATTTCACAAAAAGCGAACTATTACAAAAATATGTAGATCGAAAGATCTAAGCATTAAACCAATTGAAACTGAAACCTAAATTTTACGAAGTTAAGTTAATAAGGGCGTACAGTGGATGCCTTGGCATTAGAAGACGATGAAGGACGCGATTACCTGCGAAAAGCGACGGGGAGCTGGATATGAGCTTTGATCCGTTGATATCCGAATGGGGGAACCCGGTGTGAGTTATGTCACATCATCCTGGTAGAAACCAATAACTACCAGAGAAGGTACACCTAGGGAATTGAAACATCTTAGTACCTAGAGGAAAAGAAAGAAAATCGATTCCGTAAGTAGCGGCGAGCGAACGCGGAGGAGCCCAAACCAATCTTAGGATTGGGGTTACGGACCACGACATGGGATATGTATTTGATAGCTGAACGACTTGGGAAAGTCGGCGAAACAGGGTGATAGCCCCGTAAGCGAAATTGAATATGACCCTAGTGAGTTCCAGAGTACGGCGGGGCACGTGGAATCCTGCCGGAAGTTACCGAGACCACTCGGAAAGGCTAAATACTAACTAATGACCGATAGTGAACCAGTACTGTGAAGGAAAGGCGAAAAGAACCCCGGGAGGGGAGTGAAAAGATTCTGAAACTGTATGCTTACAAAAAGTCAGAGCCCGTTAATGGGTGATGACGTGCCTATTGAAGAATGAACCGGCGAGTTATGATTGCAAGCGAGGTTAAGTCGTAGAGACGGAGCCGTAGTGAAAGCGAGCCTGAATAGGGCGTTTAGTTTGCAGCCATAGACCCGAAGCCCGACGATCTATCCATGTCCAGGTTGAAGGTGGGGTAAAACCCACTGGAGGACCGAACCAACGTTCGTTGCAACGCCCGTGGATGAGGTGTGGATAGTGGAGAAATTCCAATCGAGTCGGGGGATAGCTGGTTCTCCCCGAAATAGCTTTAGGGCTAGCGTGAGGTTAAATAGTTACTGGAGGTAGAGCACTGAAATGCTGATGGCGCCACAAGGCGTACTGATTCATATCAAACTCCGAATGCCAGTAAATGTATCCTTGCAGTCAGAGTGTGGGGGATAAGCTCCATGCTCAAAAGGGAAACAGCCCAGACCGTCAATTAAGGTCCCTAAATTCATGCTAAGTGTTAAACGATGTAGAGATGCCCAAACAACTAGGATGTTAGCTCAGAAGCAGCTACCATTTAAAGAGTGCGTAACAGCTCACTAGTCGAGTGCCTCCGCGCGGAAGATTTACCGGGGCTAAGCATGATACCGAAATTACGGATTTTAGAGTAATCTAAAGTGGTAGGGGAGCGTTCCATGTGGGGTGAAGTCGTACCGAAAGGAGCGGTGGACCGCATGGAAGTGAGTATGCCGGTGTAAGTAACGATGATGGGTGAGAATCCCATCCACCAATTGACTAAGGTTTCCTGGGGAAGGGTCGTCCTCCCAGGGTTAGTCGGGACCTAAGACGAGGCCGAAAGGCGTAGCCGATGGACATCAGGTTGATATTCCTGAACCCGCATATATGTGATGTAGTGACAGAGACGGTTAATCATACCGGTTATTGGATTCCGGACTAAGCGAGGTACCTTGTGTGTAGGCAAATCCGCACACTTTAAGGGGAAGGCGTGATGGGGACTGAATGGCTTCGGCCTAGTAGGGAAGTTGATGATACCAGCTCTCAAGAAAAGCTGCTAACTTAAGTATATGTGGCCCGTACCGAGAACGGACACACGTGGTCAAGATGAGTAATCTGAGGTGAGCGAGATAACTGTTGTTAAGGAACTCTGCAAAATTACTTCGTAAGTTCGCAAGAAGAAGTGCTCCAGCGATGGAGCCGCAGTGAAGAGGCCCAGGTAACTGTTTACCAAAAACACAGCTCTATGCCAAGCCGCAAGGCGATGTATATGGGGTGATGCCTGCCCAGTGCTGGAAGGTTAAAAGGGGGAGTGCAAGCTCTGAATTGAAGCCCCAGTGAACGGCGGCCGTAACTATAACGGTCCTAAGGTAGCGAAATTCCTTGTCAGGTAAGTTCTGACGCGCACGAATGGTATAATAATCTGGGCGCTGTCTCGACAGCAGGCTCGGTGAAATCTTAATACCTGTGAAGATGCAGGTTACCCGCGACTAGACGGAAAGACCCCATGGAGCTTTACTGTAACTTAATATTGAGCGCTTGTACTTTATGCACAGGATAGGTAGGAGGCTTTGAAGTGCGGACTTTGGTACGCATGGAGCCAGCGTTGGGATACTACTCTTAAATTATGATCGTTCTAACTCGAACCTCACAGGCTTTGAGGACAGTGTTAGGCAGGCAGTTTGACTGGGGCGGTCGCCTCCCAAAATGTAACGGAGGCGCCCCAAGGTACCCTCAGCATGGTTGGAAATCATGCATCGAGTGCAAAGGCATAAGGGTGCTTGACTGCGAGACAAACAAGTCGAGCAGGGACGAAAGTCGGGCTTAGTGATCCGGCGGTTCTTCGTGGAAAGGCCGTCGCTCAACGGATAAAAGCTACCCTGGGGATAACAGGCTGATCTGATCCAAGAGTTCACATCGACGATCAGGTTTGGCACCTCGATGTCGGCTCATCACATCCTGGAGGGGAAGTACCTTCCAAGGGTTTGGCTGTTCGCCAATTAAAGTGGTACGCGAGCTGGGTTCAAAACGTCGTGAGACAGTTTGGTC
>CACWSI010000015.1 GCA_902763555.1 uncultured Erysipelotrichaceae bacterium
CAACTTTTCAAAGATTTATAGACTACTAGATTATAAGTTAAAACTAGTTGGCATTGAATTAATTAAAGTTAATGAAGCTTATTCATCTTCTTGTTCCCCCAATAGTCTTAATGTTAGTAAAGAGTATGCTAATAAAGCCAAGAGAATCAAAAGAGGTCTTTATAAAGAAGACAATAATATTTATAATGCTGATGCAGTAGGTGCTTATAATATTATGAGAATCTATTTGCAAAAAGAAGGTACCAATCTACAAGTACCTAGAATCGGATTATCTAATCCTTCTAAAAAATATATTCCTGTCACAGACCAGTTCTTAAATGAAGATTATGTTAATTGGAATGGTAAGGCTGGTAATGTAGGGATATCGGGTAGGAACTACCCAACAGGAGATGAATTGGTCGCCTTAATAAATCAATTCATGACCAAGATGCTCGGTAATTCAATTGCCGAGTAAGTTCACAAAAGTAATATGAAAACTAAAATTATTAACACTCCAGATATGCTTAAAGCCGCCTCTCGTAAAAAGAGTGCGACTGTTTTCATGCCCGCTACTTTTGATAAAAAAGATCAATTAGAAGCCTTAGTTAAAGGTGAGAAATATTACATTCATACCTATGGCTGCCAAGCTAATGTGAGAGACGAAGAAACGATGCGTGGCTTATTAGAGGATATTGGTTACATTCAAACCGATAAACCAGAAGAAGCTTCCTTAATCATTATTAATACATGCGCGGTAAGAGAAAACGCTGAAGATAAAGTTTATGGTGAAATTGGCAACCTTAAACACTTGAGAAAGAATAATAAAGATTTAGTCTTAGCCATCTGTGGCTGTATGGTGGAACAACCAGAAATCTTAAAGAAACTTATGGAAACATTTACTGAAGTAAATCTCTACTTCGGTACCCACGAAATCGCGCAGTTATATTCTCTTGTTTATGATGTAAGAACATCTAAGGAAAGAGTGGTGGCTATTGAAAGTAAACCAGGTGAAGTTATCGAGATTACACCTGCTTGTAGAAACAATACCTACAAAGCTTATGTTAACGTCATGTATGGCTGTGATAAATTCTGCACGTATTGCATTGTTCCTTATACCAGAGGCAAAGAAAGAAGCAGACACTTTGAAGATGTCTTAAAAGAATGCCAAGAATTAATCGATAATGGTTATCAAGAAATTACTCTTTTAGGTCAAAACGTTAATGCCTATGGCAAAGATTTAGATGAAGGTAAAGACTTCGCTGACTTAATGGAAGCGGTTGCTAAATTAGGCGTTCCTAGACTTAGATTTACTACCTCTCACCCATGGGACTTCTCCTCAAAGATGATTGATGTGATTGCAAAATACCCAAATATCATGAAGTTTATCCATCTTCCTGTGCAATCCGGTAATGACCGTGTTTTAAAAGCAATGGGTAGAAGATACACTAGAGAAACTTATCTCGCATTAGTAAAAGAAATGAGAGAAAAGATTCCAGGCTTAGCTTTATCCACTGATATTATTGTGGGTTTCCCAAATGAAACTGATGAAGAATTTAACGATACATTAACCATCGTTGATGAAATCAAATATGAAGCGGCATTTACCTTTATCTATTCTCCAAGAAAAGGTACACCTGCGGCTAAGATTGAAGACAATGTTTCTTATGAAACAAAATCAAAAAGATTCATGGAATTAGTTAAGCACTTAGAGAAACACATTGAAGCCCATAGCAAAACAATGGTGGGCAAAACATATGATGTTCTCGTCGATGGTGTGAGTAAGACTGATAAAGATATGTATTCTGGTTATACAGAAGAAAATAAACTTGTGCACTTTAAAGGTGACGAATCCATGATTGGTAAGATTGTTAAAGTGAAAATCAATGAATCTCATACCTATTCCATGATGGGAGAAATTGTTAATGGATAAAGTCATTGAAAAGGCTAAAGAATTAAAGGCTGTGCTTGATGAAACTCCTGAGATGAAGGAGTATCTCAAATATAAAGACTTATATGAAAATAGCGAAGACGTGATTGAATTAAAGCACAATATCGCTAACTTAAGAGCTAAAGGAAAACTAAATGAGGCCAATAACTTACAAGCCCTTTATGATAATCATCCAGTCGTAGTAAATTATCAAGCTAGTAAAGAAGCTTTGATGGAATTACTTAAAACTGTTCAATCCTTAATTAAATAAATGCGAATGAAATCGCATTTTTTGTTATAATAGGGGCATGCTTATAGTCATAGTCGGTCCTACAGGATCAGGAAAAACATCCTTAGCTTTAACATTATCAAAGAAATATTCCGCTCCAATCATTAATGGAGATGCTTTTCAAATCTATCAAGAAATGGATATTGGTACCGCGAAAGTGGAAAAAGATAGCGAAGACTATAAGAAGCATTATCTTTTAGATATTGTTAAACCAAATCAATCTTATTCCGTTAAGGAATATCAAGAAGGCTTTAGAAAGACTTATCTTGAACTTAAAAAGAAATATCCAACCATTATCCTTTGTGGTGGTACTGGATTATATATTAGAGCGGCTTTATATGATTATGTTTTTGAAGATGAAGAAGAAGCGGATGTTTCTGATTTAGAAGAGTTATCCAACGAACAACTTTATGAGATGCTTAAACAAGTTGATTTGAAGGCGACAGAAACCATTCATATGAACAACCGCAAGAGAGTCATAAGAGCGCTTCAAATCGCTAGAACTCATGAGTCTAATAAGTCTGAAAGTATTGATAAGCAAGAACACACTTTATTCTTCAAAGATGAGGATGTGCGATTCTATTTCATTAATCCAAATAGGGAACAACTTTATGAGAATATTAATGCCCGTGTCGACCAAATGTTTGATAATGGCTTAGTGGATGAAGTTAAGCAATTGTTGAACAAATACGACTTATCATTAACCGCGAAAGCGGCAATTGGATATAAAGAAGTAATTGACTATTTAGAAGGTAAATACAGTTTAGAAGAATGTAAAGAACTCATCAAGAAGAGAACAAGAAACTACGCTAAAAGGCAAGTTACATTCTTTAAACATCAATTACCTTGTAAAGAATTTGTCACAAGAGAAGAACTCTTAAAAGAGGCCACAAATGAATAAAGATATATTCGCTCGTTCAATTGGATTACTCGGAGAGGATAACTTTAACAGACTTCAAGATAAAGTTATCGCTGTTTTCGGTTTAGGTGGAGTGGGTGGAACCGCTCTTGAAGCTTTAGCGAGAACTGGTGTAGCCCATTTTATAATTGTTGACTTTGATAAAGTTGATCCAAGTAATTTAAACCGCCAAATCTTATATACAAGTAAAGATATAGCTAGAGATAAAGTCGAAGCCGCTAAAGAAAGATTATTAATGATTAATCCTGATTTAGATATCAAAACATTCAAAGGCAAAGCCCAAGAATTTGATTTTAATCAAAAGATAGATTATCTCGTTGATGCCATTGATGATGTGGAAGGTAAATTATTCCTCGCCAAAAAGGCACAGGAATATAGCATCCCATCAATTATGTCTTTAGGTATGGCTAATCGCTTTAATCCAGAACAAGTTAGAGTTAGTAAATTAAATCAAACTCGTAACGATCCATTAGCGAAGAAGATTAGATATGAAGCTAAGAAAGCAGAATTGGATTTAAGTAAGATTAACGTAGTTATCTCTGAAGAAATACCACAAAAGAACGCGGAAAAACTATATTCTACAATGATGGTGCCTTCCGCTGCAGGATTAACTATTGCAAAATTTATTTTGAATAGCATAATAGATAACAAATGAAATTAAAGAGAGGTTCTATTTATGGGAAACATTTTCGATGTAGCAAAAATGATTAATGTTGATGAGAAGTACCTTATTCCTTTTGGATACGATAAGGCTAAAATCTCATTAAAAATTATGGACGAATTAAAAGATCGCCCTGACGGCAAACTAGTATTAGTAACAGCGATTACTCCAACTAAAGCTGGTGAAGGTAAAACAACTACCTCCATTGGTTTACATGATGGCTTACGCTATATCGGTGTTCCTTCATTAGTGTGTTTAAGAGAACCATCCCTTGGTCCAGTATTCGGCATTAAAGGTGGCGCTACTGGTGGTGGTAAAGCTCTTGTTGTTCCAAGTGAAGATATCAACTTACACTTCACAGGTGACATGCACGCCCTAACAAGTTCTATTAACTTAATTTCCGCTTGTATTGATAACTCAATTTGGCAAGGCAATGAATTAAATATCAATCCTGAAAGAGTTCTTTGGAAAAGAGCCCTCGATATGAACGATAGAGCCTTAAGAAAAGTTACTGTTTCTGAAGGTGAAACTAAAGTCGCTCCTAGACAAGAAGAATTCGTCATTACTGTCGCTAGTGAATTAATGGCCATTCTCTGCTTATCTAAAGATGTTGATGACTTTATGAATAGAATCAACAACATCATCGTTGCTTATAGCTATGATGAAAAACCAGTCTTCTTAAGACAATTAAGAATTAGCCATGCCATCATGAAACTTATGATTACCGCGCTTAATCCAAACCTCGTTCAAACACTAGAAGGTAATCCTGCAATTATACATGGTGGACCTTTCGCTAATATTGCTCATGGTTGTAACTCCATTATCGCCACAAAGATGGCTCTTAAGTTAGCCCCAGTCGTGGTCACAGAGGCAGGCTTCGGTGCTGACCTTGGTGCAGAAAAATTCTTAGACATTAAATGTCGTGTTGCGGGTTTAAAACCAGATGCCGTTGTTGTCGTTGCCACAATCCGCGCTCTTAAGATGCATGGTGGTCAACCTTTTGAAGAACTCGCTAATGAAAATGTTGAAGCTCTTAAAAATGGTGTTTGTAACTTAAAGAAACATATTGAAAACGTTGAAAAATACGGTGTTCCAGCAGTGGTTTGCATTAACCATTTCGCTAGTGATACTGAAGCTGAAACCGCTTTCTTAAGCAAGTGGTGTGAAGAAAATGGCTACGACCATGCTTACTGCTCAGCTTTCGCTGATGGTGGTAAAGGTGGTGCAGAACTCGCCAAAGCTGTCATGAACATCCTCAACACTAAAGAATCCCATTATCATCCTTTATATGATGTCAATCTTCCAATCAAAGAAAAGATTGAAACCATTTGTAAAGAAATCTATGGTGCGGGCGAAGTCGTTTATACCGATGCTGCTAATAAACAAATCGAAGACTTTACTAAATTAGGCTTTGATAAAACTCCAATCTGTATCGCAAAGACTCCTCAATCATTAACTGATGATCCAAAAGTCTTAGGCGCTCCAAGAGGTTTCACAGTTACTATTCGTGAAGTGAGATTATCCGCTGGTGCAAACTTCATCGTTCCATTAACAGGTGCCATTATGACAATGCCTGGCTTACCAAAAGTTCCAGCTGCTGTGAAGATGGAAGATGTGCCTTACGATCAAAAACTTGACCATTAATTAATTTTTTTCGGACAAAAATGAAAAATTCCCCCTATTTAATCTATAGAGGGATTTTTTATGCCGCTAATTGAATTAAGTAAAGTTTCTAAAGCCTATCTTATTAATAAAAATGAAAAAAAGTATGTCTTAAAGGACATCACTTTGTCATTCCCTGAAACGGGTTTAATCAGTGTTTTAGGCAAATCTGGGTGTGGTAAATCAACTTTGCTTAATCTTATCGGTGGATTAGATAAATCAAGCGAGGGAACGGTTTATTACAAAGGTGATAACATCGCTAAATATAAAAACAAACAACAAGTAGCTTTTAGAAAAAGTGAAATAAGTTATATCTTTCAACATTATCATTTGTTAGAAAACCAAACTGCTTTATATAACATCATGCTTCCTTGTTTATTAAACGGGGATAGTTTTAAAGTCGCGAAAGAGAAAGTTTTATCCCTGATAAATAAGTTTTCTATTAAAGAAGAGTTGCTAGATAAGAAATGTTCTAAGTTATCGGGTGGAGAAAAAGAAAGAATCGCTATTATGCGCGCTTTTATTAGTAAAACTAATGTTATTCTCGCGGATGAACCAACAGGGGCTTTAGATAAAGATAATGCTTTGCTTGTAATGGAATCTTTAAAAGAAGCTAGTAAGACATCTTTAGTAATTATGGTTACTCATAATGAAGAACTAGCTAAAAGATATAGCGACCGCATCATCCATATGAAAGATGGAAGAGTAGTACAAGACGAAAAGATAAAACTCATAAACGGTAAACATCATCAAATAGATAAAGAAAGAAAAAGTAATCCTAATTGGTACTCAAAAATTATCGCTAGAAACTTCACCAAAAGATTTAAAAGAAATATCTTTTCAATACTAGCGGTCACAATTGGGGCTACCGCTAGTATGTTGATATTTGGTTTTACTAATGGTGCTCATGACTCCATTATGAATTCAGCGGAACGCCAATTTGATTATGGAGTGGCTTCTATTAGCAAAGAAAACAAAATCGTTAGTGATGAATCACCAATTACACTTATCCAAACATTACGCGCTAATGAAGAAGAAATAGATACATTAAGTAATGAATATGATTTCTTACATTATTGTTATTCGTATGATTCATTAGTGACGCCAGCCTTAGATACATATATCAATGACAAAGAAATAAATAACTTAACATATACACCCGTCTATTCTTTTTGTGATTCTTCAATTAATAAAAGCCTATTAATAAAAGGCAAATTACCGATGATAGACACCCTTAATATGGTGGTTATTAATCAAACAGCTTATGACTATCTAAAGAAAGAAATAAAAAGTGATCCACTTAATACTTATATTCGTTTAAAAGATGGCGCTTCATTTACTTATTATACTGATGATATCGAAAAGCCATATATTACAGACTACTTTGTCTATGACAGGCTAGTGGAAATCGTTGGTGTTGTTAAAGAGTTGTCATTCTTAAATACCCCTAAGATTTATTATTCATATAAAGCTTTAGATAAGTATATGGAAGAGACATTGTTAAATAATCTTTCTGAGTATCTAGGAGAAACTAGCTGGAAAGATCGCATTATGCTTGCTTCTGATAATGAATATATCTCCAATTATTCACATCGTGTGTTTCTTAAAAATAGCGGAGATGTGTATCAATTAAAAGAGATGAAAAAGCATTTAAAAGAAGGATATAGTCTTAATAGTAATGCTTTAACAGTTGAGGAAACATTATTCTCCTTAGTGGACGCTGCAAGTGTAGGCATGGAAATATTCTTAGCTATCGCTTTAGTGGGCACCGCAATGATTATCGGCATTGTTTCATTTGCCTCATACGCTGAAGATATCAAAGATTCTGCAATATTACTTTGTATAGGTGCGACAAGAGAAGATATCTCATCGCTATATGTTTTTGAAAACTGCTTAATAGGCCTTATAGGATTGGCATTATCTTTCATTATTGCGCTAGTGAGTCAAAATCCACTTAATCATTTAATAGAGAGATTCACTTCTTTAATCAATATCATAGATATTCCATTTAATTCATTTCATGGAAGAGCATTTCTATTTCCTCTTCTTATAGTTATGTCCGCTTTACTTATTTGTATCTTAGCGACGTATCTTCCAATTTCTTTTTCAAAGAAGATTTCTTTAAAGGAGGAATTAAACGCTAATGATTAAGATTAATAATTTATCTAAAAGCTATGGAACTAGAAAGGTATTAACTAATATCTCTTTTGGCTTTAAAGAAAAAGGCATCTATGTGATATATGGACCATCTGGTTCTGGCAAAACAACCTTATTAAACTGTATCGCTGGATTAACTGATTTTGCTGGTTCTATACAAGTTAATCATCAAAACATTGAAACACTTAATGATGATGACTTAAGTCGCTTACGTTTGACCACTTACGGCTTTGTTTTCCAGGACTTTAAACTGTTCGAAACAGAGACCGTGTTGGCTAATTTGCTATTTCCGCTCGATACTTTATATTCGATGTCTAAGAGCCAAAAGATAAGAAAATGTCGTGACCTACTAGCCCTTGTTGGCTTACCTGATAAAGAAAAACAAAACGTTAATAAGCTAAGTGGTGGTGAAAAACAAAGAGTGGCTATTGCCCGTTCTTTAATAAACGATCCAACTGTTCTTTTATGTGATGAACCAACAGGAGCATTAGATGAAAATACTGGAACAGAAATCATGAATATCCTAAAGAAGATTTCTAAGCGTGCAATTGTGATTATGGTTTCTCATGATCAAAGCCTCACCAAACAATATGCTGATGTCATTATTGAAATGGATAATGGCACAATTGCAAATATCGTTCAGCAAAGAAAGGACACCAATTCTGAATCACATCTCCCTGTTTTAGATAACGGTGTTAGCAATGACAAAACAAAAATTAGTGATAGTTTTCTTGTTAGACATACATTCCACACAATGAAACAAAAGAAATTAAGAACGGGACTTTGCTATACGATGACTTCTTTAGGACTAATTGGTGTTGGCTTAGCTTTTGCTTTATCATCCACAATTGCGGATAACATCAAACAAGCTTATCGCGAAATAGTGAACGAAAACTCAATCGTAGTTACTCTTAAAGATAAAAATAGTTCTATCCAAGGACAGTATGCCGCTAACTTTTATGAAGTTAACGATATTAAGGAAACTTATCCAGAATATGTCAGTGATATAGGAGCTACTTATTACTGTAATTTTGAAAAGTTCTTCGAAGATAGAAACGAACTAGCGTTCATCAAAGGCTATCGTAGAAGTGTGATACCAGGCTTCAGCGCTCGCCATATAAATGAATTTGAATGGTTAGAAGATATTAATACCAAAATTTATCCAAAAGATATTCAGTTATTAAAAGATGATGAAATAATTCTCTCATTAGATTATGCCACCTTAAGAGACCTTTGCTTTGAATTACAAATCGATAGGAATATTAATTCATTAAGTAACTATTTATTAGGCAATACTTTGGATGTCTATTTTGATCTAGCAAATTATAGCTGGGACTACACTGATGAACAGCTATTAACTGTAAAAGGATTTACCTTAGAAAACAGTCTAAAAATATATCACAGCAATCATCTATGGAACGAACATATGTTTGAAGAAATGATGAGATTTCCGACTAACGATACTTTATCGCTTAAGGATAATGAGCCATGGATGATGAAGAAAATATACTATCTAAAAGCAAAAGAAAATAGAGATAAGATGCTTAACCTATTTCTAGATAGTAAAGAAATGGATAAATATATTTTTGAAATTGCGGACGAAATGTTTTATCCATGGCTTTATTATGGAAAGAAAATTGAAGATCGTGACCGCATTCATGTCTTTACAAATACAGTAGCCCATATCCCTAACTGGCATGTTGATTACTTTATGAATAATGATAATAATCTCACTTCACCAATCTGTGGTAATAATTCAGGGTTTCTTATCTATCCAGAATCACTGATGATGGGCTTTTCTAAAACAATGTATTTTTCAAAAGACGAGGAACAAATAACCGCAATAGTGGATAAGTTCACATCCAAGAATAAAGATGGCTTTTTTGAGGAAAGCCTCCCAGATGGTGTTTTAAGTGGTAATTACGCAAAAAGTCTGCAAAACGGGGTTAGATTTGAAGATATTGAAGAAAAAACCCTGCAAAAAGGCGCTAAACCAGAGGGCTTAAACGAGATCGCTATTTCAAAGGCTTTCGCTAAGGAGTGTCATATAGAAGATATCAATGAAACGATCTATGTGACGACCGCTAGAAAGGAAGCTTTAACAAACAATGGAGGGGTAATCAGTGACTATGTAGTTGTGCCACTCGTAGTCACTGGTCTTATAGATTCAAATAAGAATTGTATATATCATACGAAGAATTGGACTTCACTTTTTTACCAATGCAAAATTGGTATCAGTGCTTATCAATTACAAACAAGTTCAATCTCATTTTCATTAAAAGATCCAAAAAAGATTGACGAGAGTTTAAGCATATTTAAAAAGGGCTTTCCAGATTATAATGTTGTTAACCCTCTTTGCGATGTAAACGATAGTGTGGATACAGTGTGTTTTTATATCACAATTGTGCTCATCATCTTCTCCACAGTGGCTACCCTAATTTCCATTCTGTTACTTACAATTTGTAATTACCTCTACATCTTGGAAGGAAGGAAAGATATCGCCCTAGCTAGATGTATTGGTGTCAATAAAAAGGAGAGTCGAAAGTTTCTCTATTATCATTCCTTAATCCAATGCTTTATTTCCTTTGCGGTCGCTAGTGTGGAACTATTTATGTTTTCATTTCTAGCCAATATGGAAATAGGCAATGCTTTATCGACCGGTTCTCACTTTTCTTTTAACCCAGTAGCCTTCCTACCAATGTTTGCTCTAGCGTTCTCTATCGCCATTATTTCTAGTTTCTTTATGAGTAGGAGAATTAATAAAATTAATCCCATCGAAGCGCTTAAACAATAAAACAAATTTTATTTTGTTTTGTTAATTTAGCATTTATCCCTTATAATAGGTAGCGCACTAAAAGAGGAAAACACTATTATGGGATTAAAAGCAGGCATTGTTGGATTACCAAATGTTGGAAAGTCGACGCTATTTAACGCGATTACCAATTCGCACGTTGAAGCGGCGAACTATCCGTTTGCGACTATCAATCCAAATACAGGTGTTGTTAACGTTCCTGACGAAAGATTAGATTTTTTAACAAATATTTTTAAACCTGAAAGAAAAATTCCGGCAACCGTTGAATTCACTGATATTGCTGGTTTAGTCAAAGGTGCTTCTAATGGTGAAGGCTTAGGCAATAAATTTTTAGCCAATATTCGTGAATGCGATGCCATTGTGGAAGTGGTTCGTTGTTTTGATAACGCTGATATTGTTCACGTTGAAGAATCCGTTGATCCAATTAGAGATATTGAGATTATCAATCTCGAACTCGTTATGGCGGACTTAGATACTGTTGATAAGCGTATTGAAAAGAGCGAAGCCAAAGCAAGAATTGCTAAAGATAAAGATGCCATTTATGAAATGGGCCTTCTTAAGCCATTAAAAGAAGTTCTTGAACAAGGTTTACCTGCTAGAAAAGCAAAACTTACTGAAGATCAGATTGCATATTGCAAAGTTAACTATCACCTTTTAACAGATAAACCAATTATTTATGTCGCTAATGTGGGCGAAAATGATTTGATGGACTTAGATAACTGCAAGTACTATCAAGATGTTTTGAAATATGCATCTAATGAAAACAATCAAGTCATTCCAGTTTCCGCTCAAATTGAAAGTGACTTATCTGAATTAAGTGAAGAAGAAAGAAAAGAATATTTAGCGGAACTTAACGTTAAAGAATCTGGCTTAGAAAAAGTTATTAAGGCCACATATAAATTATTAAATTTATCAACATTCTTCACTGTTGGTGCGGATGAATGCCGTGCCTGGACGTTTAAAAACAATATGTCAGCACCTGAATGCGCTGGCATCATCCATACCGATTTCCAAAAAGGTTTCATTTGTGCGGAAGTCTATCCATATGAAGCCATTCATGAACTCGGAAGCGAACACGCTGTTAAAGAAGCGGGAAAGATTAGAACAGAAGGTAAAGGTTACTATCCAAAAGATGGTGACATTATGTTCTTCCGTTTTAATGTGAAAAAGTAATATGAGAATTGGATTTGCTACTGATATTCATAGACTTGTTGAAGGTCGTAGACTCATGCTCTCTGGCGTATGTGTTCCTAGCCCCGTGGGCGAACAAGCACATAGCGATGGAGATGTGGTTTATCATGCTGTTAGCGAAGCTATCTTAGGTGCTCTTGCTCTTGGTGATTTAGGAAAACATTTCCCTGGTACACCAGAATTTAAAGATATTGATTCATCAATTATCGTTAAAAGAGTGGTAGCTATGATGAATGAAAAAGGCTATGAAATCAACAATGTTGATGTCTCAATTACATTAGAAAAACCAAAACTTGCACCATTTATTATGGAAATGCGAAACAACTTAGGTTTATTATTAAATACTTCCATTGAGAATGTTTCCGTCAAAGCGGGAACTAATGAAGGTATCGATGATATCGGAAAAGGCTTGGCCGTAAAAGCGGACGCCATTGTCATGCTTAGAAAGAAAGGAGAATAAAATGGACATTATTGAAAACATTAAACTCAAAATCCAAAAAGCTCTTTTAGATCTTGGTCAAGAAGTCGCTCTTAATGATATCGTCATTGAAAAGAGTAAAGATGAAGCACACGGTGACTATGCCACTAATGTTGCGATGAAACTTTCTAGATTATTCGGCAAGGCGCCACGTGATGTCGCCGCGATGTTAATTGAGAAAATTAATAGAGACGGTATTGATAAAATCGAAATTGCGGGCCCTGGTTTTATTAACTTCTTTATGAAGCATGATTCACTTCAAGCCTTCGTAAATAAGATCATCACTGAAGATGAAAATTATGGTCGTTCGCCAAGAAAGAATTTCAAAATTAACGTGGAATTCGTTTCCGCTAACCCAACTGGTATTCTTCACGTTGGTACCGCTAGAGGTGCAGCAATTGGTGATAGCATTTCTCGTATCTTAGATTTCGCTGGTTATGATGTGACTAAGGAATATTACATCAATGATGCCGGTAGCCAAATCACAAACCTTGCCTTATCCATCCAAGCTAGATATAAAGAATTATTCGGTATTCAAGCTGAAATCCCAGAAGATGGTTATGCTGGTCATGACATCGTTGAAATTGCTGAAACTATTAAAAATGAAATTGGTGATGAAGCACTTAAGATGGCCGACCCAATCCCATATTTCAAAGAAAAAGGCGTCAAAATCGAACTTGATAGAATTGTTAAAGACTTAGAATTATTTAGAGTTAAGCATGATGTCTTCTCTTCAGAGAAAGCCATTAGAGCGGACAACGCTATCGAAAAAGAATTAGACTTCTTAAGCAAATATACCTATAGACAAGATGATGCCTTATATTTAAAGACATCTGACTTTATCGATGATAAAGACCGTGTTATCCAAAAGAGTAATGGTGATTACACCTACTTCTTACCTGATATCTGCTACCACGTTAATAAATTATCACGTGGCTTTGATGCTCTTATTGATGTCTTAGGCGCGGACCATCACGGTTATATTAATAGAATGAAATCCGCTTTAATGATGCATGGTCATCCACAAGATATTCTCCATGTTGAATTAATTCAAATGGTGAGATTCCTTAAAGACGGACAAGAATATAAAGCTAGTAAAAGAAGAGGCGATGCCATCACTTTAAGAGATGTCTGTGAAGAAGTTGGCGTTGATGCGATGCGTTATTTCTTCGCAATGCGTGCTCCTTCATCTCACTTAGACTTTGATATGGACTTAGCCAAAGAACAAAGTTCTAATAACCCAGTTTATTATGCTCAATATGCTCACGCTAGATTATGTTCTATTCTAGAACAAGGTAAAGATATCGCTATTGATAACAGCGCTAAGTTATTAAGTCAACCTTCTGAAATGGCTTTATTAAAGCACCTTGCTGATTTTGCTAATTTAGTGAATGATGCGGCTAAAGATAAAGCGCCATACAAAGTTACAAATTACATCCATACCCTCGCGGAACTCGTTCACGCTTTCTATAACGAATGTCGTGTTATCGATCAAAACAATTTAGAACTCAGTGGTTCACGTCTTGCTTTAGTTAAAGCAAGTAAAATAGTGTTAAAGAATGCGCTTGCCCTTATCGGTGTCAGCGCTCCAATACATATGTAGGAGGACATTAGTATGTCAAAATCATTATTAGACTATGCTTACGATTACGTAAGCGCCCAAAGCCAACAAAGCAAGTTCCAAGATATTTGGGCTTACTGTGTTAAAGAAGCTGGCTTAAGTGAAGAAGAAGCAGCAGCGAAAGTCTCTCGCTTCTACACAAACTTAATGCTTGATGGCCGTTTCGTCACTTTAGGCGAAAACGAATGGGACCTCAGAATTCGTCACAAATTCGAGAAAGTCCACATCGATATGAGTGAAGTTTATTCCGATGTCGAAACTTCCTATGATGATAGTGAAGAAGAGGAAGAAGAAGCCGAATACAATAAGGCCTTCGAAGACGAAGAAGAACAAAAGGAAGAAGACTTCAATTCTGACGAAGAACAAGAAGAGTCCGAAGAAGATAAAGAGGATAACGAATTCTAATGTTTGAAGCGATCATCTCCAAGATTGAGCAATATGATTCGATAGTGATTTTCGGTCATCTTAATCCCGATGGTGATTGTTATGGAAGCCAAATTGCTCTAAGAAACATTCTCAGAACGAGATATCCAGAAAAACAAGTCTACTGCGTTGGCAGTGGGTTAAAAAAGTTTTTTGATATTCTCGGTAAAATGGATGTTGTCTCTGATGAAATAATTGCCCAATCTTTAGCTATAGTTCTTGATAGCAATGACATCAATCGTTTGGAAGATCAAAGAGCGTGGAAAGCACGTGATTTTGCCAAAATCGATCATCACATTGACACTCATACTTTCCATGAAGGTCCAGAAGTCATTGATGATAATGCCACATCAACTTGTGAATTGATTTATCGTTTCGCTAAAGAAAACAATTTAGAAATCGATTTAATCGCCGGTAGCGCTCTCTACCTCGGTATAATGACTGATACCGCGAGATTCCAATTCGCTAATAACTTTGTCAGGATGTTTGAGATCGCCCGTGATTTATGTGACCTCGGTGTTGATCCAATCTTATTAAATAAGACAAACAATTTAGTTCCTGAAATATCAATAACAATTAAATCATTCGTTTATAGCCACGTCAGAAAAGATGAACGTGGTATCATCTACGCTGTCGCCACTAAAAAAGAAAGAGAAGAACTCGGAGTCACATCCGCTCAAATCTGTGGTAATACTTCATTATTAAGTTACGTCACAGGTTACCCAGTTTGGTTTGTAGCTTCTGAAACTGATAATGGTGGCATGCAAGTAGAAATGCGTAGTAGCACCTTTGACATTCAAAAAATAGCCATGCACTTTGGCGGTGGTGGTCATGCATTCGCCGCAGGCTTTACTTATAAGAAGTTTGGTCCAGAAGTTATTAATGAACTTTTAGACTTATTTGCCGAAGTGGTGAAGAAAGGAAATGAATAGAATGTGGGAAGAACAACTCGAAGCCGCGATTGAAGCGGGTGTTAAAGCCATTAAAGGTATTTTAGAGATATACAACACTGACTTTTCCGTGGAAATCAAAGATGATAATTCTCCAGTTACTCTCGCTGATAAAAACGCCGATAAAGTAATTAGAGAATATCTTCATAAAAAATATCCAACATACGCTTTCTTAACTGAAGAAAGTACTGATGATTTATCTAGGCTAGATAACGATTTCGTTTGGATTGTTGATCCAGTCGATGGCACAAAAGACTTTGTTGCTAAAGATGGTGGCTTCACCACAAACATCGCCCTTGCTTATAAGCACGAAGCAGTCGTCGGTGTTGTAGTTGTTCCATTAACTGGTGAAGTTTACTTTGCTGCTAAAGGTTTAGGCGCCTTCTATCGTAAAGATGGACTGACCAAACGCATACACGTCAACGATAAAATTGACAATTTAACAGTTTACAAGAGTGTCTTCCATTCCAAACCAGAAGAAGATGCAGTAATCGCTAAGTACCCAAATAAAATTACCAAAATTGAAAAGTGGGGTTCCGCTTTAAAGGCTTGTAGAATCGCTCAAGGTTATGGTGAACTTACCTATCGTTTAAGCGATGGCACCAAAGAGTGGGATACCGCTGCTAGCCAAGTCATCGTTGAACAAGCTGGTGGTGTATTTTTGACCCCAAATAAAGAGCGCATTATGTATAACCGCACGGACGTACATAATCGTGAAGGTTATTTAATTTGTAACAGAATTGAAAATTTTTTGCTATAATATATTAAGATTTACTAAACACGAACCGTGTTAGATAAAATACATAATTTTTTCGGAGGAAATTTTTAATGAAAAAAAGATTAGTCGCTTTAATGACAATTTTTGCTGCATTATCATTAGCCGCTTGTAATGGTGGTAATAATGCAAATCAATCAACTGCTAAACCAGCCTCAACATCACAAAGACCATCAACCTCAAGAGAAAAATGGGGTGATTGGAAAGTCGTTACTCCAGCCACATGTGCTGCTGAAGGTAAAGAAGAACGTGTCAGTGACGCTGGTAACAAAGAAGAAAGAGCTATTCCAAAACTCAAACAACACACATGGACCGCAACAGAAGTTGCAGCTTCAGGTGAAGGTGTTGCTTATGAAAACATCGAATGTTCAGTTTGCCACGCTAAAGGTTTAAGAGTTGCTACAGCGTTAGCAACCATCGAAGGCACTGATAAAGGTGGTGCTCCAGCAGGCTGTATCAAACTTTCAACTAAAGGCGAATACATGGAAGTTAAAATTAACATTCCAGAAGCCAAGACCGGTAAAGTCTATTTAACAGGCGCAATGGACTACTGGCACGATGGCAGTAATGATAACCAAAATAAATCATTCTCTAGCGTTAAAGATAGTGCTAATACATGCAACTTCAAACTTGAAGTCAATGGTGCAGAAGTTGATCCAAGTGCAAATCTTACAACGACATTTGGTAGTATTTTACCAGAAGCAGCAGGCGAAACAGTTGGTTCAGTCACATATTCACAAATCGGTGATTGTGAAGTTGGTGCTGTCGCATTAGTCGCTGGTGCTAACACATTCAAATTCACCAGAGTTGATAGCTATAACTTAGCTGTTAAATACTTCACAGTGGTCTTCGCCGCTTAATCAAAAATAAAACTAAAAATGAGAATCACTAAATCTTGGTGGTTCTCTTTTTTTGCTTAGTAAAATGTAAAAGTTGAATAATAAATCAATTTATTTACGGGTATTTAAGAAAGCTTATAAGAGTATTGCTTATGTCTTGCTATACAATAAAAAATCACTTTATAATACGACTGACAAGATACATATTTCTTGAACAAACTCATGGGTGCATTTTTAATGTTCCCCAAAGAAAGGAATTTTTCTATGAAATTCAAAAAACTTATCGGTTTAGTGGCCATCATGGGCTCTTTAGCCATCTCCGCTTGTGGCGGTGGTAATGGTGGCGATTCAACTGCTAAACCAGTTTCTGGTAGTAAAACACAATCTACTAGTAAGAAACCTTCATCCTCCACATCAATTGCTCCAAGAAAGACAGTTAGTATTGGTGAAATCTCATTAGCGAATGAAGACGGTAAAGTCTATGTTAAAGTTACTGGTACAGTTAGTAACTATGAAGCTAGCGAATTCAAATGGGCGTGGGGCTTAAGAACAAACGGTGAAAGTGGTACATTCATCGATGGCAAAGAAACACCAGCCGCGGAAGACTACAAAGCCGCTGAATTTGATGCAACAAGCAAAGCATTCACACTCAAGTATAACTTAACTGACATTGAATTAACTTCTGGCGCTTTCTATCAAGTTTATGGTGGTACACCAGAATCCTACGCTAACATCCCATTCACAAACACTGCAACAGGAGCAAGAGATGCAACACGTAATTACTATTTAAGAACAGACCAAGACAACTCCATCGTCTTTGACTCAATTCAACCAATCAACTTCTCAAAGGCTGCTGTTGTTAATTTAGCAGATACTGATTTACCAGAAGGCGTTACTGAAGTTGGTCCATATCTCAAGTTTGGTGGCGTTAACGAAGCTAACTTAACATTAGAAACAATTGCTGAATGGCACGAAGCTGGCAAGATTGCTGGCAATTTCCAACGTGTTATTGGTGGTCAATATCAATTACATAACCACGTTGACGCTGAACGTTTCTGGAAGATTGAAGGTGAAGATGTCTACTTCTATTGCTCAATCGGTTTCATCGCTACAGGTGAAGGTTGGCAAACACACTTTGACTGCGTTAGCGGTAACTCTGGTGCCAACTTACAATTCGAAACAACCACATTCTGGGGCGATGAAGAACACACATTCGTTATCGGTGAAGACACATACAAAGTTTATGCTGATAAGAATGGTCACGGTGGTTCCGAAGCTGGCTTCTGGGGCTGCTTAGGTGTCACACGTAACATTGATGCTGAGTAATTAATAAAGCATAACTAATTGGGGAATCGGTTTCGGTTCCCTTTTTTTCAAACTTAAATAAACTATAAACTAACCCAAAAGTCATAATGACTATACGAGAATAGTCACTTTTATTATTCGTTAAAAAGTAATAGAATGTTTCCCAGAGGTATTAGATATTATGAACAAAAAGTATGTTTTAGGTTCGCTTCTTATCTTTGCTTTAACCATGACTGGTTGTCAAAACGGTAACAATAATAATCCAAGTAGTGGTGGCGCAAATAGTGATAGTAGCATTATCCAACCTAGTAAAGACCCAGGTGAAATTACTGGTGGTACATTTAATTTCAATGAAGAAGAGCTCAACACCGCTCAAGAAATTCACACTGCTAATCAACTCAAGTATTTAAATCTTTCCAAAGATTACTATGATATGACAAAGAGTGACTTAGATGCTTGTGATGCGATGGGTAACAAGAACGTTTCCACTCCAGAAAAGACAACACTTAACTGGGAATTCACTGCTCCAGATGGCTATGAAGTCAAGAACTACACATTAGTCTTCTCTCAAAGCATGGACTTAAGTGATCCATATACTGTTGTAGGAACTAAAGAACCAACAATTAGTTTCTATAATTCCTTCTTAGGCACAAACTATTTCAAGATTGTCGCTAATTTCACAACAGGTGATAAACAATCAAGTGATGTTAAAACCTTCAAAGTGACTGAACAAGCTCCAAGAAATTTATATGTTGGTAATATGCCAAACTTCCGTGATATGGGTGGTAGAACTACATATGCCGGTGGCAAAGTTAAACAAGGCTTAATCTATCGTGGTGCTGGCAATAAATTTGACTATAACAGCGCTCCAAACGCCGATGCACAAGACGTTATGTTGAATCAATTAAGACTCAAAACAGAAATCAACGTTGCTGATGGCACTGGTAATAATATTAATTTAAGTGGTAACAAAGTTGTTGATGCTTTTATGGATTATGGTGCTGTTCCATATTCTAATTTAGCAAGAAACTCCGTTAAAATTAGACAAGTTATGGACGTCTTAGCGGATGAAAGTAACTACCCTGTCTTCTATCACTGCCGTATTGGTACAGATAGAACTGGTATTACAGGCTTTATGATTAACGGTTTACTTGGTGTTCCATTCAATGAAGCAGTCCAAGATTATGGTTTCTCAAACTTTGCTCCAATTGATAACCAAAGATATCCACACAAAACACCAGATAACAATGGTGATGATATCGCTAAATATCTTGATGAAATTTTAGCCTTACCAGGTGAAACATTCCAAGAACAAGTCTATCTTGCGCTTCGTATGATTGGTGTTTCCGCTGAAAAGTTAGATAAGATTATCGATTTCATGACAGAAGGTGCTAAAGCTGAAATTCCAGCTTCCTTCAAAGTTGGTGAAGGCGATTTATTAACTTCTGATGTTGCTAAATCCATAAGTTCTGACTTCAAAGCACCAGGCACCTACTATGCTATGGCTAGTGGTAAAAAAGTTAGTTTCAAAGCAACCACAACTGCTGGTAAGAAAGACGTTATCGTTTACATGGGTTACACAGGTTCTGTTAGCCAGAGCACATCCACAAAATTATCAGCTTCCATTACCTTGAAGATTGATGGTGTTGAACAAACCATCACCAACTCCAAGAACTTATGGACTGCTGGCTTTGGACAAACAAGAAGCAGAGATAGATACGGCTACATGTTCAATATCTTAGGCAATTATGATTTCACTGCTGCTGAACACACAGTTGAAATCAGTTCTAAGAATGGTACATTCAACGTTGGTTCTATTACCATCGCTGATCACGCTGCTTAATATTAACAAAAGATTTAAAAGGGCTCTCATTTGAGGGCCTTTTTCTAACAAGCAATTGAATATCTTAGCGTTATATTTGAAAATATAAATAACAAGGAAGTTACATCTATGCAAAAAAGAAAAATGTTTCTAAGTTTTGCTTTCCTATCAACTTTGATTCTTTCTTCGTGCACTGTTGTGGTAAATAGCAGTCAAGGAAGTAAACAACCAAGCAGTCCAATAGAAAGCGCTTCAATACCTGCTTCAAGTGATTCTGAGTCCAGCGCACCAGCATCTAGTGAATCAAGTAAATCCTCAAGTTCTAGCTCAAGTAAGAGCAGTAGTTCTAGCTCTAGCAGTAGCAAACCTTCTTCTAGCAGCAAACCATCATCAAGTAGTTCATCTACTAGCCAACCTCCCGTTAGTGAAGGTAACTTCTCTAATATCACAGAGTTTAATTCTCCAGTAGAGATTCATACTGCTGATCAAAAGGCATATTTATCTTATTCAGGTAATTATGATCAAATGCCTGAGAATCAATATCCAGATGGCTCCCAGCATCGTTCAGATTCATTGCCAGTTAATCTTTCTTGGAACTATAGCGCTCCTAGTGGCAAGACAGTTTCTAATTACAGCTTTATAAGCGGCCAAAAAGAAGACTTAAGTGATGGCTATGAAATAAAGACATCTAGTAAGTCAGTAGCATATTACAATCCATATTTAGGCAGAAACTACTACAAGTTAGTGGCTAACTTCTCTGATGGCCAAAAAGAATCCACAGCGGTTAGATTCTTTGATGTCGATACTACTTATCCAAGAAACCTTACTATCGGTGGCATGACTAACTGCCGCGATATGGGTGGTAGAGTTCTTGAAGATGGTGGCAAGATGAAACAAGGCCTTATCTATAGAACAAGTGGTTATAAATATGACTACAGCACAACGATTACAGAAGAAGGCAAAAAAGAAATGCTTCAACACTTAAAAGTTAAAACTGAAGTCAACGTTGCTGATGGTACAAGCTACAACCTTAAGTTGAGCGGTACGACCGTTAAAGATTTCAAAATGGACTATAGTGGTGGTTCTCATCACTTCTCAAGAAATGCTGAATCAGTTAAAAACTTCTTTAACTTATTAGGCGATTCAAATAACTATCCCGTTTATTTCCACTGTCGTATCGGCACTGATAGAACAGGCTTATGCGCAATCTTATTATCAGGTTTATTAGGTGTCTCCCTAAATGAAATATATCAAGATTACTTATTCTCTAACTTTGGTAAGATTGGTGAAAAGAGATATATCGGCGCAAAGGCGGGTGCGGATAATATTCAAAACTATATTTCCGATATCCAAAACATGTCTGGTAAAACATTCAAAAATAAAGTCTATAACATGTTACTATCAATCGGTGTTTCTAAGGCTACATTAGATACCATCATCGCTAATTTGACAGAAGGACAAACCGCAAAAGATAATGATGCGGGTCAAATTATTGCCCCTGCTAACTTATTAACAGCGTCAGGCACAAGTCTTAAAACTGATACTTCAGATAGAGATAATCCAGATAACTATTACACCTTAAATAGCTCATCTCAATCAGTTAGTTATTCATTCAATGCCTCTAAAGCATATAAGGGTCAAGTTGTTGCCTATTTAGGTAATGGTGATTCATCTACTTCTAAAAAGATCGCGGATGCAGTTGGTTGTTCTTTAGATAACACATCCATCGCTATGAAAGATCAAACATACTCTGATGCAAGAATGGGTAAATGCAGTTCAAGACTTAATTACTATCCAGTTATCTTGGGTGAAGTTGATATCCCAGCAGGTAATCACACAATTAAGATTACAGGTACATCAAACTCCATGAACATCGGTGGTCTTTATATATTTGATGCTTCTACCGCTTCTGGTGGTGGCTCTCAAGGTGGCGGTGAAGGTGAGGAACACACAACACATAACTATGTTGCACAAACCCCAGTCACGAACAAAGCTGGTAAACAAGTCACTACCTACTTATGTGATTGTGGTAAGAAATATATTGCTATTAAGTTTACTGATTACTCATCAATTGACGGTGAAATCGGCAGTGATGGTAAAATTGGTGGCACTAATAAAGTCAAAACAACATTTAAGTGGGATATCCCTGCAAAAGCGGGCGAAGTCAAACTTCAATTCAATATGAAAATGTCTAATGGCGCTGATAGCCATAAAACTCACGTATATGATAGTTCGTTATATTCCGTGAAAATCAATGGTGTGACACAAACAATGCTTCTCACAAATGGCCAAACATATAGCCAATTAGGCTTAACCACATCTGGTCAATATTTTGACATTGCAAGTTACAGTGTTGATAACGATACTAACTTAGAAATTGAATTTGTTCATAATAATTCAGATTATCGTCTTTTATTCACTGAACAAGTGAGATTAGTTTATTAAAAAATATCATTCAAAATAAGGCGACTCTTAGAGTCGTCTTTTTTGTTTCGCTATGAAATGAATAACAAATCGCTTAACTATTAAAAATAATAGGACTATAATAAAAGCGCAAAGATAACGTTAAAGTTGAATATTAATGCATTTTTCGTTATCCAAACATATTTGTCGATTTAATTTAGGAAAGGAATTTTTAAAATGAAAAAGACAAAAATTTTCTTACCTCTATTGGCTGCAAGCTTAGTTTTAGGCATGGGTTTAGCAGCCTGTAACAACACGCCAGCCAGTTCAGGTGGGGACCAATCATCACAAGCTCCAGCTTCATCGGTCTTACCAAAGATTACAGTAACCGCTGCTGAAGGAAAGAAGACTCTTATTAT
>CACWSI010000016.1 GCA_902763555.1 uncultured Erysipelotrichaceae bacterium
CCCGCGACTATCCTTATATATTTTACCAAGGAAGAAAAAACGACCCCTAAGGGTCAATCAATAATGCATCCCTTGGATACATATATTGTTAATGAGATACTTCTATTGTAGAAGTTTTAGAGCAGTTTGAGAATAATTTGGTCTAAAATCATCATTCCTTCATATGTTGAAATGATTCTATTTTCTTTTCTAACAAGAAGACCTTCCCCTATTAAGGCATTAACAGCTTCTTCTTTATCTTTTAGATATTTAATATCGATGCCCTCATTCGTGCGTAAATTGAGCATGATTTGATAGACGAGTTTATCTTTTTTATAGACGTTTTCTTTTTCGTTAACAAAGTTACCTTCTAAATATTTATCTAAATTAATAGTGTTTTTATATCTAACTTTATCAATATAGCCAGAAGCACCAAGCCCACAGCCATAATAATGATGATTTCTCCAATAGGCGAGATTATGTTTTGATTCATAGCCTGGTTTTGCCCAGTTAGAGACTTCGTAATGAACAAAACCATTATTGGTCAATATTTCATTCACAATATCATAATACTTTCTTAAAGTGTCGCCTTCTGGCTCTTTAAAGCCTTTATTATATAAAACTGTATGAGGATTAACAGTTAAACCATAGCAAGAGATATGTTTAACCCCTAAATCTAAGATGTTTTTAATATCTTCTTTAAGGATTTTAGCGCTGCTATGAGGTAAACCTAAGATTAAATCGACATTGATATTATCAAGGCCGTTTTCTTTAAGATTATTAATCGCCTCTTTAACCTGGCTAAAGCTATGGTCACGGTTAATAGCGCTTAGTATCTTATCATTAGTGGTTTGGACACCTAAAGAAATACGAGTAACTCCATATTTTTTAAGCATCTTTATTTTATTGAGTGATAGAGATTCAGGATTAGCCTCTATAGTGTATTCTTTAACACCTTTAGTGTATGCATAAACTATTTTTAATAGTTTTTCAAATAAGTCATCCTCTAAAGCGGTTGGTGTACCACCACCGACATAGATGGTTTTTAAAGCTTCTATTTCATAACTTTTAAGCTCTTTTTCTAGTGTGTCTAAATAAGGAATGGCGAACTTACGAAAATACTGCAACTTGGTAAAGTCGCAGTAATCGCAGATTTTTTCACAAAATGGAATATGGATGTATAAAGAACGAGGTTTATTCATCTTGTTTGTAATCGCTAATTTGTTTAGCGGTTTCTGGATCCTCAACATCTTGGAGGACACGATTCATTTCGTCTTGAAGAATTTGTTCATCAGATGGTTTTTCTTCTTTTAATCTTGGACGTAAGACGCGGTAAATGATGAACGCTACTAAAGCAATAAGGCCTGCAGTAGCAATAACCGCGATAAGAATAATTATTGATTGTGGCATCTAATCTTTCCTCCTATTCTCTTTCAACTGGAATGTAGACGTATTTATTTTTAATCTTTTCTTTGCGATAGTAAAGAAGTTCTGCTAAATGGTCCATAGATGTACGGGCAGTTTCATAGGCGCAGCGTAGGCTCTTCTTATATTGCGCGATGGTATATTTTTTACCTTTGGTGCAATGTCTAGCGTAGAACTTAGCTTCGCCTTTTTTAAGTTCAGGATCTCTTTCTAAGAGGTCTTGTTCTAAAAGAACAGCTTGCTTTTCATCTAAGGCCACTGGGATATAAGCAACCGCTAATTCTTCTTGGACATAAGTCACTTTAACGGTTTTCTTTTTAGGAGCTTCGACTTCCACTGGACGAGCTTCTTCTTGTGGAGCTGGTCTATATTCTTGTCTAGCTTCTACTTGAGGAGCTGGTTGAGGTTGAGGTTCAACATGAGGTTGTTCTTCTTCCTCTTCTTCATTAGCGGCGAATAAATCAACGGTTTGAATACGTGGTTGTTCTTCTGGAATTTCCACTTCTTCAATAGTTTTATCTTCATCGACTTGGTAGAAGTCTTCTCTCATTTCACTGACTTTTGCTTTGGCCATATCATCTAAGAAAGAATCACAATATTTATTTAAGAATTTATAGACATAGTCAACAAAATATGTGACATCCGCTGTCTTTTGCACTTCCACATAAATACGAGCGCTTTCTTCTCTTGGAAGGACTAATAGTCTTTCTAATGGAAGAGAAACAACTGTATCACCAAATGCTTCATGAGCTAAAACAGCTTTCGCCATCAATAAGGCCACTTCTTCAGAGTATTTAGCGAATGGTTTAACATAGTTAATATAGAAGAATGTGATCATCGCTTTTAACGATGTTGGTAATGTGCTAGAGGAAATGAATGTGAATAAACCATTCATCATTGGGCCAATAAGAGTGACAGGAGCGGAAGTATAAACACGGTCAATTAAGACACGGTTTTCTGGATTTCTATCTTCACTGCTTCTATAGAAGGTGGTTAATTCTTCTGTACCAAGAAGCTTAGCGTAGAGTTCCGCGAGGAAATCTTCATCAATAGCGTTGACATAAGCACGCTTAATGTAGTTTAAAGCATTGAGATAGTTAACTAAGAGCATATTATTAGGAATTGCGGACACTACTTCGCCACGTAAAACATTCGCGATAAAGTCTTCACCAACGCCTAATTGTTCGCTTTCATTAAGAAGATTAACAATCTCTTTTCTAAATGCATAATCAACGTTTTTAGCTTCTTTACTATTAGGTACGAGCATCGCGCATTCGCGATTCACCCTAATGAGTTTGACTTCTAAGTTATTGACTAAACTATTGATTGCTGGACAGCCACAGAATAAGAGCATGTTCTTTTCAATAGTTCTGATTGTTAAATAATGATAAAAGTGTGAGCGATAAGATAAAATGTTGCTCCAAAACGGATCGACTGAAGAGACTTTTAATTCACGACCAACCTCTAATTTGGTCGCGTATTTGTCTTCAGTGAAACGCATTGCATAATCGTTTCCTGCCATAAAAAATACCTCTATATACCATAATGATACAAGAAGTAATTTTTATTTACAATAATTTATTCTAAAAAACTACTAATTTTAAACTAGTTATCTTCTTCATCATCGATGGAAAGAATGCTCATAAATGCCTCTTGTGGGACCTCTACGGAGCCGACTTTCTTCATTCTCTTCTTGCCTTCTTTTTGCTTTTCGAGAAGTTTCTTCTTACGCGAGATATCACCACCATAGCACTTTGCTAAAACATCCTTACGAACTGCTTTAACATCGCATCTAGCAATGACCTTACCGCCGATGGCGGCTTGGATTGGTATCTCAAATTGTTGACGAGGAATAACGGTCTTGATCTTACGGATAATACCTAAGCCACGATGATAACCATCTGGGCGGTAAATAATGCTACTAAGAGCGTCCACTACTTGACCGTTAAGTAAAATATCAAGCTTCACTAAATCCGCGCGCTTATAATCGCTGAAATCATAGTCAAATGAGGCATAGCCTTTAGTGTAGCTTTTGAGCTTATCAAAGAAGTTATAAACGATTTCACTTAATGGTAGTTCATAGGTTAAGACCATACGTGTATCATCGAAGTAATCTAAGTTCTCATAGATACCTCTTCTTTCACGGCATAATTCCATGATTGGGCCAATATATTCTTTTGGTGTCATGATGTTAGCCCTAATATAAGGTTCTTCAATAAATGAGATCTTACTAGCGTCTGGTAACTTACTTGGGTTATCAAGATTGATAACTTCCCCATCCGTCATATGGACTTTATAAATAACTGATGGAGCGGTTAAAATTAAATCGAGATTATATTCTCTTTCTAATCTTTCTTGGATTACATCCATATGTAATAAACCTAAGAAACCACATCTAAAGCCAAAGCCTAATGCTTGGGATGTTTCAGCGACAAATTGTAATGAAGCATCATTAAGTGTTAGTTTCTCTAAAGCATCTTTTAAGGCTTGATAATCATCACTATCGACTGGATAAAGGCCACAGTAAACCATTGGGTTCATAATGCGGTAACCTGGTAAAGCTTCTTTCGCGGGATTATCCACTAAAGTGACAGTATCACCAGGATGGACATCTTTGATGTCCTTAATCTGCGCGGCAATGTAACCGACTTGTCCAGCTTCTAAGATATCAGTCTTAATTTCTTTAGGGGTTCTGATACCAAGTTCAATGACTTGATATTCTTTACCCGCTTGCATGAGACGAATCTTATCGCCAACTTTAACACTACCATCTTTGATTCTTACTAATACTATGACACCACGATAAGGATCATAATAGCTATCAAAGATAAGAGCTTTTAAAGGCGCTTTTAAATCACCATTAGGAGTGGGAACACCTTTCACTATGGCTTCTAATAATTCATGAACGTGTAAACCTGTTTTAGCGCTGACTTCCACGGCCTCATCGCAAGGAATACCAATCTTCTTTTCGATTTCTTGTTTAGCCATTTCCACATTTGCGGAAGGTAAATCAACTTTGTTGATAACAGGTAAAATCTCTAAGTCATTATCGACTGCGAGATAGGCGTTAGCGAGCGTTTGTGCTTCTACACCTTGTGTGGCATCCACGACTAATAATGCGCCTTCACAGGCGGCTAATGAGCGGGATACTTCATATGTGAAGTCGACATGTCCAGGAGTATCGATGAGATTGAAGATATATTCTTCACCATCATCGGCTTTATAAGACAATGTGACAGCATTAAGTTTAATTGTGATGCCTCTTTCTCTTTCTAAATCCATAGAGTCGAGAATTTGGTCTTTCATTTCTCGTAATTCCACCGCGCCAGTCAATTCTAAAATACGGTCCGCTAAAGTGGACTTACCATGATCAATATGGGCGATGATAGAAAAATTTCTAATTTTCTTTTGCGAGAAATCCATAGATTAATAACTTGATGTGGATGGAATTGATGATGAGGATGATGTGGCGTTATTAATCGCTTGGCTAACCGCTGGTAATAAGAAGAAAAATACTACCGCGGAGACAATCGTTGCTAAAGTAACGATTAAAAGTGTTAATGAATACCACTTTTTGCCAACGCCTTTTAATAAAATAATTTCAAATGGTAATGAGACAACCGCTGCAACAATCGCAGCGATGCCAAGCATAATGCTGTAAATAAAGATGAAAATGCCACCAATCGCGTCACCTAATGTATTGTCGCCACCGAATAATAAACCCATACTGCATAATTCGACATAGGCTTGGAAGGCGAATAATGAAAACGCTAATGTGACAAAGATGCATGCAAATACAAGCATGACTTTACTAGTTTTGGTCATTTTGATCTCCCTCTTTTTCTGACTCAACTATTTCAGCTTCTTGTTCACTGACAACTTTGGCTTCTTCCTCAGCTTTGGCCATATCTTCGATTTCTAATAGACCAGGAACTGGTTTGAAGAAATGATAAATGCTTTCAAATAAATAGCAGGAGCTTAAGTAAAAAAGCACAATTGGTACGCCATAACGATAAACGTCAGAATTACCCGCTGGGTTTGTGACAAAACAGTAGATATCAAAACTGATTAAGTATAAACCCGCTGGTAAATGTAAACATTTATCAATTAAGGCAATCTTCGGTCTTCTTTTCTTAGAAAACAAAGCCCAGAAGAAATCTATCGTTAACCAAGCACCACCAAAGATGGTCACCCAGTTAAAGATCTTACTACGGACATCATTACCACCCATCACACCTGTGATTCTAAGGATGGCAATAACTAAAAACACAACAAAAAATAGCATTAACTCACCACTATAGATGAGTTTAGCTTTGGTAATCATATCTAATTTCTTTTTCATGCCCACTATCTTAGCATTAAATATTTATTTAATAAAGAAGTCTTGTAAAATATCGCTTACTTCCTTAGGGGAGAAGGCAACTTCATATTTACGCCACTCACTCTTAAATAAGTCACGATAATCATTAGTGAGATATCTTTCATCGATGAGTAAAACTGCTCCTCTATCGGTCTCACTTCTAATGACTCTACCTAAGGCTTGCATAACTTTATTCATGCCAGGATTTAAGTAAGCATAGTTATAGCCAGATTGCTCTTTAGAGTCATAATATTTCATTATTTGGTCACTAACAAAGTTAATCTTCGGCATACCAATACCAACGATAACCGCACCGATAAGACGGTCACTGACTAAGTCAATACCTTCCCCAAAAGCGCCACCAACGATGACAAAGCCTAAGGTTGTTCTTTCTGGATGAGGCTTGAAATTAGTTAAGAATGCTTCTTTATCTTCATCACTCATACCTCTATCTTGTTCATAGACATCAACATCTTCCATATCAATAAATGGCATGAGGTTTGTTAAATATTCATAACTTGGCAAGAAGATAAAATAGTTACCCACTTTGTTTTTAACAAAGGCTTTAATATAATCCGCGACTTGTTGATAAGAAGCATCTCTATTTTTATATCTGATTGAAACTTTAGGGGCGATGATAATCTTTAAATTATCCACTGGGAAAGGAGAAGGAAGAATTAACTGAGCATCTTCTTTCTTGCCCCCTAGCATATCAACGTAATATTCAATTGGAGAAAGTGTCGCAGAGAAAAGGACACTACCTCTAAGGCGTCTTAATGAACTATATAAGAACGATGAAGCATCTAAACATGAGACATGTAAGATGAGGTCATCATCATGGATTTCGTAATAGCAGATAAAATGATCATTATAAAACTCTAAGATTTTAGAGAAGCGATTCACTTCCAAATAGAACTCTAAAAGTTCTTTACTCATCTCTTTGTTCTCGTTCTTGTTGATGTCTTGCATCGAGGTAATAAACGAAGAAATGGTTTTATATGTATATTCATAGAACTCATCAAGGATGTAATTACCATCTTTTGGATTAACAAGATATTCTTTGAACATCTTATTCATTTTAGACATCGCTAATTTGAGTTGATGGAGCTTACTATGACACACGCTCTTACGCGCTTCTAAGAATTGCTTGTAGGATAATGACGCTGAATACATATCTCTACTTCTATCCACAAGGTTATGCGCTTCGTCCACTAAAACGAGGAATGAGGAAGTGTCCTCATCAAAGTAACGCTTCATATAAGAGATAGGATCGAATAGATAGTTATAGTCACAGATGATGACATCCATAAACAAAGATAAATCTAATTCAAACTCAAATGGACAGATTTGATTCTCATACGCTAATTGGGTGATGGTTTGTAAATCAAAGTCATCATAATTAAGAATGGCATATCTTAAAACTGTTTGAATCTTATTGTAATATCCTTTAGCGTATGGGCATTCTTCTGGATTACAAGCTTGTCCTTTGCAGAAGCAAATCTTGTCTTTCGCCGTTATCATAATATCACTAAGTGATAAACCATTATCTTTTAAGAGTTTTACTGCTTGATGAGCGGATTCTCGACCGCTAGTTTTCGCGGTTAGATAAAAGATTTTACTGTTATCATCATCTTTAAGCGCTTTAATGAATGGGAAGAGCGTGGAAATGGTCTTACCAATACCAGTAGGTGCTTCTGCGAATAGGCGACCGCGTTTCTTCGCCATCGCGTATGTATATTTGGCTAAATCCCTTTGTCCTTGACGGAACTTAGAGAATGGGAATTTAAGAGTTTCTATACTCTCATTTCTCTTGGAGATTTTATTAAAAATAATGTTATAGAAAGAGAGATATTCATTAAGTAATTTAACGACAAATTGCTCTAATTCAAGGATGTTAAAGACATAAGAATCAACGAGTTGTTCTTTTTCTTTTCCTTGACGAATGTAAGTTAACTTAATACCGATATATTCGAGATTAGTTTGTTTAGCGAACATATAGGCATAACACTTCGCCTGACCAAGATGCCATTCAAGATTATCATCATGGAATATCTTAAGATCTTCCACAGTGGTCTTGATTTCATCAATGACATATTCACTTTCACTTCTTTTGATGATTCCATCCGCCCTACCTTCTAAAACGATGTTTACTTCATCGACATTGAAGGACATCTTTAAAGGAAATTCAGCGAGATAGTTAGAAGACTGCTTTGATTGATACACACTATGAAGGCGACTACCTTCAGTCATTGATGAACGATTAAAAACGCGATTATCGATATCGCCTGTTCTTAAAAGAAAGTCCACCAATTGGTGCACGCTCAAAGTCAGATACTTTTCCATTTTAGTTTAATTTAGTGCCTAAAAGATTCTGGTTGCCGTTAATAAAGGCTTTATAATCCATTCTCTTTTTGCCTTCTTTTTGAAGCTCTAGGATGGCTAATTGACCGTTTTGACATTGAAGTAATAAGCCACGTTTATCCGCTTGGACAATTGTGCCAACTTCAGCGGTCACTAAATCATTAGCGATTTTAGCCTTGAAGATTTTTAGTTTTTGGTTGTCTAAATAGAGATAAGCACCTGGTTCATCGCTTAAGCCTCTAATATAGCCATAAACTTCTAATATATCCTTAGATAAATCTAATTTTTCTTGTTCTGGTTTGATGAGTGAACAGAAAGTAACTTCATTTTCATCTTGAGGAATACCTTCTAATTCACCATTTACATATTTTGGTAATAGTTCTAAAACTAAATCTTTCGCGGCTTCGCTTATCTTCTTAAATAAAGAAGTCGCGTTATCATCTTCTTCGATAATGACTTCTTTCTTGCCATACATTCTACCAGCGTCCATCGCCGCGACCATTTCCATAAGAGTCACACCTGTGACTTTCTCATTATTGATTAAAGCGGTTTGAACAGGAGATGCTCCTCTTAGCTTTGGAAGTAATGAACCATGAAGGTTTAAGCAACCAAAACGCGGGATATCTAAAAAGCCTTGAGGGACAATTTGTCCATAGGCAAGAGTAATAACTAAATCAACTTTAAGATTATCCATAAAGGAGAAATCTTTACGAATCTTGATAGGTTGAAAAACTGGGATGTTATATTTCTCAGCGATTACTTTAGTAGGGACTTTTTCAATAATGCCTTTTCTTCCCACAGGATGATCAGGTTGCGCGACTAAGCCCACGAAATGGTAGCCATCTAGAATCATCTGTTCGAAGACATAAGCACTGATTTCAGGAGTGCCCATAAATAAGAGATTTAATTCTTTCTTTTCCATACGGAAATATTATACAAAAGCGGATGTTTTTTTGCTACTATATGAAAGATGAAAATTTTGTTAGTTAGTGATTCGCACGGAGATTATGCTTCTTTAGACCGTTTAGCGGCCCTTTATCCTGATATGGATTTATATCTTCACGCTGGAGATAGCGAGCAAGATGAATGGTCAATTAAGCCATTTATTTCAGTGAGAGGTAACTGTGACCGATATTATGACTTCCCAGAATATCTAATTATTCCTAGTCCATATGGGAATATTTTCGTACAGCATACACCCTATGTTAGTAAAGAGTTATTGAATAAACACAACGCAAAGATTGTCATACATGGGCATACACATATTCGTAGAAATGAAATGAAACATGATATATTATATGTAAATCCGGGCGCTTTAAGTTATGCTCGAGATAAGTTTGATGGTAGTTACGCCATCCTCAATATTGAATCTAATACAGTAGACATTAAGTTCTACACGTTAATATAAAAAGGAAAACATATGAAAAACAAACAACAATTGGTCACTCAATATGTCTTGAGTGCGGCAGATTTACTTAAGACTTCTCGTCATTTTGTGAACATTTACCAACAATTAATGCACCAAAATAAGAAGAACGTCTATGCCGAATTTACCGGTCTTAACAACCGCATTAAAAAGTACAAATACTCTAAGATGGATGAAAACGTCAAAAAGTACGCATTATATCTATCTAATAAGATTAAAAAGGAAGGCACAAATCGTGTCGTTTTAAAAGTCGCTAACTGCCCAAGTTGGGGTGAACTCTTCTGGGCCTTATTAATGGCAGGCTTTGTCCCAGTCTTAGTGGACGCTAAATTACCAAGAGAAAACGTTATTAACTTAGGCAACCAAGCTAAAGCTATCGCTATTATCAGTGATGATAACCACGAATACACCCTTAACAAAATCAGATTAGATAATATCCTACAAAACGCTAAAGAAGAAATGTCTAATCCATCCTGGGCGGATGAGGTTATCTTCTCTTCCAGTGGCACAACTGGTGACGCTAAACTCATGGTTTTCAATGGTGAAAACTTTGTGAATCAAATCTGCTGTTCTTTAAAGATGACTGAAGAAAGTTTGGACATTATGTATCCAAAGAAAGTCGGTCAAATTAAGATCTTAGCGATGATTCCATTCCACCACATCTTTGGCTTTGTTGCTGTCTTCTTATGGTATACATTCTATGGCACAACCTTAGTGTTCCCAAAGAGCAACACTCCAAGCGATTTATTATCAATTTGCCAAAAGACCGGTATTACTCACGTCTATAGCGTCCCATTATTCTGGGATTCCTTAGCCTTATCTATTAAGCGTAAGTTTGCTATGCAAAGCGAAGACAAACAAAAGCTTTTAGAAAAGATGATGGCTTATAACTTAGGTGAAATGAGCGCAGAAGAAGCAGGCTTTGCTTCTAAAAAGATTGTCGCTGATAAGATTAAAGGTATGATCTTAGGTAAACACGTCAGATATTGTATCTCTGGTGGCGGCTATCTCTCTAATGAAACATTAAGGGCAATTAATGGCTTAGGCTATCCTTTATACAATGGTTATGGCATGACTGAAGTCGGTGTTACTTCCGTTGAACTTTCTCCAGACGTTAAACAAAGATTAAATGGTTATATCGGTAAACCTCTTAACGGTGTTGAATACAAAGTTAATGAAGCCGATAATGAACTCTTAATTAAATCACCTACAATTCACATTAGAGAAATCATTGCTGGTGTGGAAAAAGAAACTGTTTTAGATAATGGTTATTTCCATACAGGTGATATCGTTAATAAATTTGAAACTGGTTACATCATGAAAGGTAGAATGAAAGATGTCATCATTAACGCTAATGGTGAAAATATCTTCCCAGATGAACTTGAAATCTACTTCAAAGATTTACCAAATGTCACAAACTTATCAGTTTTAGGTGTTGTTAATAAAGATAAAGCCCTTCATGAAGACATCGTCTTAGTCTTAGAACTCGATGATAAGACAAGTGAAGAAGCCTTAAAAGAATTAGAAGCCACGATTAAAGCTATTAAGCTTCCACATGACACAAAGATCGACGCTATTTATTTAGCAAAGAACCGCTTACCAATGGCGAACAATATGAAAGTTAAACGTTTTGCGATTAAGAAAGAAATCGAAAATGGTTCTAACAAATATGTTCTCATTAATTCTAAGAAAGTTTCTTCTAAGACAAGAAAATTATCTGAAGAAGCTTTAACAAAGATTCTCCCACCTGTGAGAGAACTCTTCTCCAAGATCTTAGTCTTACCAACATTCAAAATTGATGATGAAGATCACTGGATTAACGACTTAGGCGGTGACTCCATGAACTATGTTGAATTAGTGCAAGAAGTCGACCGTTACTTCGACATTGAAGTGCCTGAAGAGCAATATGGTAAACTCACCTGTGTCAACGACTTCGTTGAAGAAATCGCACGCTTACTTAAACAAAAATAAAAAAAGCGTATAATAAATAATTGCATTATTTGTCGAGTTTTGGTATTATAACACTCGGCACTAAGAAAGAGGTAACTTTATGGCTAACATAAAATCACAAATCAAACGTATCAAAACTAACGAAAAAGCTCGTCAAAGAAACGCTTCCGCAAAAAGCGCTATCCGTACTGCCATCAAAAAAGTCAGATTAGCCGTTGAAGCAAAAGATTTAGCTAAGGCCGAAGAATTAATGAATGCGGCTTTCCGTTTAATCGATAAATCCGTCAGCGATGGTATTCAACACAAGAACACTGCTGCTAGACAAAAAGGCGAACTTTCACGTTTAGTGAATTCCATTAGATAATTATTTTCTTTTGAAATTAATTAGGAACAGCTCAAAGCTGTAATAGCGGTCCACAAGACCGCTTTTAATTTGTTTATCTAATTGATATAAATCTTCTAAAGTTTGTAAAACACGTTTATTAGAGACAACAAAACTATTCTTTCTTAAGATTTTCGCTCTTATTGGATTGATGTTTAATTCTTTAGCGATGTCTTCTGGTTGATAGCTGTGTCTGGCTAAATATGAGACTCTATTTAATAGTCTAAACTGATTAGCGACCATACTGATTAAAGTCACTGGTTCAACATTACTAGTCTTTAAATCTCTAAATAAAGCAACCGCTTCCATATTCTTTTCGTCAACAAGGTAGTTAAATAATAAGAAAGAGTTTTCTTCAAGTGGTCTAGTCACCATCTTTGTCACATCATTAAATGTAATGTGATCAGTATAAAGAGCGAGTTTACTACCATTATTAAATAATGAAGCATAATCACCTTCGGTTCTTCTACCTAATTCCACGACCGCGTCACTGTCTATGACAGTGTTAGGCCATTTAGAAGAAAAGTATTGTTTTACGACATCATTCCACTGCTCTTGTTTAGGTTCCGCGACGGTAATAATCTTACCGTTTTTTTCTATTAACTGATAATATTCATTCTTTTTATCGATTTCCTTTTCCGCGGTATTCACTAAAAAGATGAGATCAACATCAGGGTTTGGTTGGTTTAAATAATTTAATAAAGTTTGATAGTCTTGTTCACTTTCAATCTTTGATTTAGTTCTTTCTTTCATTAAGAAATATGGTGAATCAATAACCACGACCTTTTTGTCATAGCCTAAAGGCATATAGTTAGCTTCACTCACAATCTCTTGAATTTGAGTTAAAGAAGCATCAAATTTGACGAAATTCATCGCATCGATTTCCTTAATGGAATCTTTGATAATGCTTTTCATCTGGCTTTTTAAACGAATGTTTTGTTTGCCATTTATAAGATAAATCATAACTAGATTATAAAATATTTCCGATTATCTTTCGATATATTTTAGAAAGATAATTCTTTATAAGTGATTGTTCCTTCTAAATCTGTTCTTCTGATTGGAATATGATACTTATTCAAAGTGTCCACAACACTCTTAGAAGGATGACCGAATTTATTGTTCTTGCCACATGACACAATAGCGATTTCTGGACTTGTGTATTGAATGAATCTATCAGAAGAAGAAGTATCTGAACCATGATGACCAAGTTTTAAGATATCGCACGGAATCTTATCGTAGTCATTCATGATTTTATTTTCTATCCAGCTAGGAGCATCCCCCATAATAAGGAAATCCTTATTAAGGATATTAAATGATAACACTAAGGAACGATCGTTTTCTTCGTTGCTTGTCGTGCCGTAGATGTTGTAATTATTAAAAGTTAAGCCGTTCACACTTATAGGGAAACTGGAATAATAATCATAAACATTAGCGACCTTATATTCTTTTTGTAAGTTTTCTAACGCTCCATAATGGTCATAGTCATAATGGGTAATAAATACGGCATCGATTTTATAAATCCTTTTCTTTCTTAAATAAGGAATAAGTGTCCCATTAGCGATGTCGTTATAAGTTAGTCCTCCTGTATCAATTAATATGGTCTTTTGATGATGTCTAATAAGAGTACAATCACCTTGACCAACGTTAACAAAGCTTACTTCACTTGTTAACCTATTTTCTATCGGTATCGCATATAAAGCGGTTATCGCCACCATGCCAATAGATAACCATCTTTGAATTGGTCTAAATCCAATTGTTAAATAATATAAATAAACAACATATATTGCGTAATAGATAATCAATAGACCAATATTAAATTCAGGCATTAATAAGCCGAATGATAACGGCTTAATTATTCCGGAATATCCTTTGAGTAAAAAGATGAGGCCTTTATCCACTGCATATATTGGTATTCTAAAGAAACATAGTAATGAGACTATACCTATAAGTAAGAATAAAGGCGTGCTAATTATCTGAAGTGGGAATGACATCACTACCACTTTGTGGTAATACATGATTTCAAATGGTAAAAAGAATAGATATATGGTTAGAGACCGCCATAAATATGACTTAATCTTTTCACTCGGATAAATATGTCTAATTAAATAAGAAATGATTGGGATAGCAAAACCTAAGATAAAGCTATCTTGAAGCGCTAAATAATGATCGAATAATAAACAGATAAGCCCACCAAAAGACACTACTTCTAGATAAGTGAATTTCTTTTTAAGTGGATGCTTATTTATCCACTTTAATAAAAGAAGAAAGACCACTCTAAAGACACTGAATTTGGGTATAGTAAAAACTAGATAGATGGCTAAAAGAGAAATGGTTATTATCTCCGCGTGTTTATCCTTCAAAAATAGTTTTAATAAATAGTTAAGGCCTAAGGCAAATAGACTAATATAAAGGCCACTCGCGGATAAGAATCTTGCTAAGTGCAGATTATTTAACGATTCACTAGTGGCGCTTTCTCCTCCATCAGAAAATAGGATTGCCCCCACTATGCTTCTTTCTTCTTTATTGAAATGAGATAAAGCTTTTTCTCTAGATTCATTAATTCTAATAAAGTTATGCCATTTAACTTCAATGTTCTTAGGATTAAGCGAACTAAAAACGCCTTTCTTATTAAGATAGTTTTTAAAATCAAAGCCTGATTCTAGAACAGTGAAATCTAGTTCTTCTTTCTTTCCGCTAATTGATAAATAGTCACCCAAATCATACGAGTGGCCTTTAGAGTAAACATAAAGTCTTTCTCCTCCACTGTTAAAAAGGAAATAATTCTCTTTAACGGTATAAACGATTCCAGAATACGAATTCTTATTATATGTTGGCTTTATGAATGAATAACCGAATCCAAGAACTATTCCTCCAAGGCATAGCAATGCCATTGGACGCTTAAAGCGTTTATAAACAAAGAAGAGAAAGACTAAAGCTATTCCTATAAATAGGAAGATTGAATAAGTGAGTACATTTCCTAAATAAAAAGATAAGAAAAATAAGAAAATGATCACTGATGTAAAATGACGTAATTACGAATCTTGTGATAAGTCGCGTTACCTATTCCATATACTTTAAGTAAATCTTCTAAAGTATTGAATGTACCGTTTTCACTACGATAAGAAACAATCGAACTCGCAATTGATGTAGTTATACCGTTTACTGACATTAAAGTTTGAGCGTCATCTTGATTGATGTTAACTTTGGATATTTCACTTTTAGAGCAAATATCTGTTTCATCAAACTTACTAGCGATGTAATAAGTTGTGCCCGCTTTTAATGTGGCGTTAGTAAAATAGGCTAAATCGTCTGCGTTAGCGGTTGTTCCACCTGCGGCTTCTAGTAAGTCATTCATGGTAATTCCATCGCTTAGAACGTATGTTCCGGCCTTATAGACTTCACCTTCAATCGTGTACTTACTACCTTGTGGGGTGCTGACTTCGGTGATGTTATTTTCGCCACCAGGATTAACAGGATTTAAGTCAGGATCAATGACTAAGAAACCTATAATCACGATAAAAGCGACAACGACAACACCTATGAGTACTTTCATCATATAAAAAACCTCCTCTATAAATGTAATAGGGAGGATTTTTCAAATTTGTCCAAAAAATTTGTTATTTTATTTCAATTTTTAAGATTTCGACTTTATAAGTCTTGATTGCTTTGACTTCAATGATGTCACCAACGGTCTTACCGACTAAGGCTTCACCTAATGGACAGGAGTTAGAAATCTTGCCATTGACTGGGTCAGATTCAACTGTACCAACAATCATGTATGAAACTTCTTTGTTATTTTCAAGGAAGCGGATTGTAACTGTGGAACCTAAACCAACTTTCTTTGTATTCGCTTTGCCTTCTTCAATGATTTCAGCATTAGCGATAATGTTTTCGATTTCTTTAATACGACCTTCGACTTCCGCTTGTTTTGCTCTAGCGGCATCGTAGTCAGCGTTTTCAGATAAGTCACCTTGAGCACGAGCTTCGGCTAATTGAACCTTGATTTCTTCACGTGCTACGTCGACTAAATATTTTAATTCGTCTTGTAATTTTTTATAACCAGCTTTGGTAAGTTTTTGTTTGTCTGCCATAACTTTCCCTCTTTTCTGCAAGCGATATTATATCAATATCGCATCAATATTACCAATATTTTATATTATTTGTTATCTTGCTTGAGTTCTTGAATCTTTGGATCGTCTTGCCAAGCGTTGAAAACTTCTTCTACTTCGTCATATTCTTCGTCATCTTCAATTGGCTCTAATTCGCCACTTTCAAGGTATCGCATAACGACGACTTCTTCATCTTTATCTTCGGTATCATAGAAGAAGACATAGGAAGTGCCTCTTTCTTCGTTATCATAGGTGAAAAGAATTTGCATTAAGTGTTCTTTACCTTCGTTATCGGTAACGACCATTTGCTTTTCGTTTTTGATTTCCATAATTAGTTTCCTTTCATTCTTAAATATGTATCGAGGATGACACAAGCGGCAATCTTATCAACATTGTCTTTTCTTTGTTGATGATTCATTCCTCTATCAGAGATGAAATTATTTGCCGTCACGCTTGATAATCTTTCATCCATTGTTTCAATGTTTAATGATGGTTTTTCTTTCTTTAAGTCTTCAATAAAACGTAAAACGTTTTGACTCATTTCACTTTGTTCACCTGATAAATGAAGTGGCATACCAATCACGATGTCATTAATCATCATCTTTTCACTTAATTCGATGACGTGTTTTCTCGCGACGATATATTGGTTTCTATCAAAGCGGAATGTCTCTAAACCGTGCACAAAACCAAGAGCGTCATTATAGGCCACTCCAAGGGTTTTTGTTCCTAAGTCTAAAGAAAGATACTTTTTAACCACGTTAATATATTAACGCGTTTATTAAATTTTCGTTAGTTTTTTATTCGTAATGACTAATAATGATTTTGGCGTCAGTAAAAGAGACACTCTTACTAAGGGTGAAATGGCAATATTGATAGCGCATTGCGGTATCAACACCAACACCATCTTCGAGCCTATCATCATATTCTAAATGAGCGTAGACAGTATTATTTTTCAGATATAGACCTTTGAAAGAATATGAGAAAGCTGTACTAGTACAATCCAAAGTGCCACTTACAAAGTAATTAATACTTTCATAAGGTAAAGTTGCGAGATCACCAAAGGCTTCGTTATCTCTTAAAAGACTCTTAAAGTTATTAGCTTCTTCAGCATTCTTAATAATGAAAATATTTTGACGATTATATTCCCCATCAAAGAGCGGACCATGAAAAGTATCAACCTGCGCACTTGCATTTGCAATTTTGTCTTCTTCGGCTAAATTATTTGCTTTCAAAGCATCAACATAGATATATTCTCTACCAGAACTATAACTACTTGTTGGTTTAGTGCTTGGATTATTAATATTTGATGCACTATTAACTGGATTAGCACTGCAGCCCACCAAAGAAAGTAATGTCGCGATTAGGATCATTGATTTTTTCATGATTTATTCTCCTTTTTTATAATTATCCGTGTAGAGGTACTTTATATCATCAAACTCAATATCTTTACCTATGAAAAAAGTCATACGCTGATAAAGGAATAGCCTTTGTGATTTTAAGACTTCATGTGTCGCATATTTATGGAAATAGATAATGCGGTCTTTGTAATAAATGTTTTCAAGTTTATAGCGGTCAGCATTATATGTCGCATCCGAAGTCTCACCGAGAATCAAAAAATTATATGAGTCGAAGTTTGTTTGATCATAGCTTTCTAGCGCATTGATACTTTGAATTAAAGCGGTATCTTTTTCTTCATTTTCTTCGCTTATTGCAGTGGCGTGGCTTTCTTTTAACTGAGTGATGAAATCTTGTAACTCATTATATTGTTTAATCAATATGTAAGAATAGGAATCACCTTCAACTGTTGATTCAAAAGCACTGATTGCACTGGCTTGTGAATAATTGGTAAGAATATCTTTTTTAGATAAGCCATGCTTCTTAAGTATAGGATAAGGATCGTTACACGCTGATAGGGATAATATTATCGCTGATAAAAGAATTAGTTTTTTCATAGCCTATTACCTCTCACCTATTAAGACGAATATAGAGTAAAAAACTGTTAAAAAAAACTGGATGATTATTTCACCCAGTCTTCATTTTTATTTAATAATAAGCTTTTTAGCTTCTTCAATCTTAGCAATATCTCTACCCGCACCGGATGCTAAGTCTGGACGACCACCACCAGAGCCACCGAGTAAGGAAGCGATATCTTTCACTAACTTACCTGCTAGATAGCCTTTATCGTTAGCGGTTTTACCAGCAGCAACAACGACAGGATAACCACCATTTTCTTCACCGACCAAAGCGATGAGATAATTGTCTTTGTTAGCCTTTAGGCTATCAACAATCTTTAATAAGGAATCACGCTTTTGATCTTTTAAGTATTTGAATAAGACTAATAAGCCATCTTGTTCCTTAAACTCATTAGCGAGGTTACCGCTTGTGGCGTTGGCTAATTTTTGTTTTAAGGTGTCAGCTTCTTTACGATAAGCATCCTTTTCGTTTTGTAAGGCTTTGAGTTTATTTGGGACATCGTTAATAGAACCAATACCTAATAAATCACGCGCTTGATTGAGGATGTTTTCTCTCTTCTTAAGAAGTTCATAAGCACCGAAAGATGTTCTAGCTTGAATTCTTCTAATACCAGCTGCAACACTTTCTTCATATTCAATGACGAAGACACCGATATCACTTGTATTAGTGACATGGGTACCACCGCAGAATTCTTTACTGACTTCACCAAAGGTGACCACTCTTACTGTATCACCGTATTTATCATCAAATAACGCTTTAGCGCCCATCTTTTTAGCTTCTTCAATTGGAAGGATATATGTTTCTTCTTTGATGGCTTGAGCGATATATTGATTAACTTTTCTTTCGACTTCCGCGATTTGTTCTGGAGACATTTTTTGGAAGTGATTGAAGTCAAAGTGAGAATATTCATCGTTAACATAGGAACCGTGTTGAGCAATATGATCACCTAAGACTTCGGTTAAAGCTTGTTGTAATAAGTGAACTGATGAATGGTTACGAGCGATTAAGGCTCTTCTAAATTCATCAATCTTAGCGACGACTTCATCACCCACTTTAACTTCGCCAAACATCACTTTCACAGAATGTAAGTGTTGTTTATTAGGCGCTTTAATGACATTAGTGACTTTCATGGAGACATTGTCATTTTCAATGACACCAGTATCAGCGACTTGACCACCGCTTTCAGCGTAGAAGTTAGTGACATCAAGGATGATTTCACCTTCATCATCTAATGAATCGACTTTGTTACCATCTTTGAAACAAGCAACAACTTTAGCTTTAACTGGTTCACTACCATAGTTAAATTTAGAGGCCACTGTACATTTCATTAAGTCAATGGCTTGTTTATTCATGGATTGTTGGTCACCACGGGCGGTTCTCGCTCTTTCTCTTTGCTCTTTCATGAGCTTTTCGAATTCTTCGAGATCCACTTTGATGCCTTGTTCTTCGCAAATTTCTAAAGTGAGTTCTTTTGGGAAACCAAATGTATCATAGAGTTTGAAGACATCCGCACCGGTAACAGCTTTATTATCATTAATTAATTTCATTAATAAGGCTTCACCGTTTGTTAAAGTCTTAATGAATTTTTCTTCTTCGGCTTTGACAATCTTAGCGACGAATTCTTTCTTACCTTGTAAATATGGATAATAGTCTTCCATGTTATTAGCGACGACATCGACGAGTTGATAGATGAATGGCTTTTCCATACCTAAGAGTTTGCCATAACGCACCGCTCTTCTAAGAAGTCTACGTAAAACGTAGCCTCGACCTTCATTAGAGAAAGATTCACCATCCGCTAAAGCGAAGGTAATTGTTCTAATATGGTCAGCGATAACTCTAAATGCTCTTGGATTGTCGTTATATTTCTTGCCACAGATTTGTTGAGTTTTTTCAATCATTGGCCAGAATAAGTCTGTTTCGTAGCAGGTATCTGTACCTTGGATAACGGTCACAAATCTTTCTAAACCGGCACCGGTATCGATGTTTTTACTTGGTAATTCTTTATATTCGCTTCTCTTTTTACCAATTTCACTATTGAATTGAGAGAAGACAATATTCCAAATTTCCACGAATCTGAAGTTTGGTAAATCTTCAATTAAGAGTTTTAGGCCAACACCTTCTGGGTCAAACTTTTCACCTCTATCGAAATGGATTTCGGTATCAGGACCACATGGACCTTCACCAATTTCCCAGAAGTTATCTTCTTTAATAATTAAATGGTCTTCAGGAACACCAGCATCCATCCAGCATTTCTTTGTTTCTAAATCGTCTGGGTGATAGGTGACATATAATCTTTCCTTAGGAAAGTTGAACCATTTTTCACTTGTTAACATTTCCCATGCCCATGGGATGACTTCTTTTCTAAAGTAGTCACCAATGGAGAAATTACCTAACATTTCGAAGAATGTTAAGTGAGTGGCATCACCAACGTTTTCAATATCGTTAGTTCTGATACATTTTTGCGCGTTTGTGATTCTTCTGCTTGGTGGGATTTCACTA
>CACWSI010000017.1 GCA_902763555.1 uncultured Erysipelotrichaceae bacterium
ACAGCGTATTCAAGCATATAGGAAGAACGTCTTGTATCTTTACCAATAACGATCTTGGCTCTATAGCCTGGCTTTTGCATATTGTATTTAGGATTAGAGTAGAACCAACCAAGGAATCTACCAATCTTATACGCTCTATCTGAGTTTAGTAATTCATTAGCCTCACCTCTGAAACCATCTGTACCAAAGTATTTGGTTTTGATGTGTTCATTAGGTAATTCTAATTTGTAACCTTTATGGATAACGATGTTATCATCAATTAATTCATCAGCGGTTACTTTGAAGATAGCGCATAGATCTTTAATCGCTGTTAATGGGGGAAGGTTTTCACCATTTTCCCATTTTGACATAGACTGTCTAGAGACTTTTAAGATCTTCGCTAATTCTTCTTGAGAAATATTGTTCACTATCCTTAAGTGAACGATTTTTTCACCAATGGTCATAAAGAGACCTCCCTTTTGTTGTTGTGGTTTAATAATAAGTATAAATAGCAGTAATTGCAAACTTTTTGTGTCAACTTTGCTTTACTTAATATTCTTAATATAACACTTATAACTTTGTTATAACTAATTTCAAAGATTTGTCCTATGGATAAGTTTACTAAGTTTGTTAGAAAAGTTTACAAGGCCATATTAGATAGTGAAACTAAAATGAGACTTAAATAGATTTATTATTAAATCCTTATTAATTTGTTTTATTATAAAAGTATGATTACACCCATATACTTCATGATTGATCCCAAGCTTCAAGAAGAGGCATCAAAGGTATTTGAAAAAGCAGGTATAGATATGTCCCAAGCAGTCAACCTATTCTTTTTCCAATGCGTGATGCAAGGTAAAATACCTTTCTCTACGGAGATGCCCCCGAATATGAACAATCAATACTTTGCTTCAAAGATAGGCACTCCTTATCAAGCACCTATAGAAGAAGATAAAAAAGAAGATAAATAAATAACCACCTCGCGAGAAGTGGTTATTTTAATGAGCATGTTAATAGTTATCTATTTAACATCTTTTCCGCTACGCCAACAAAGGCATAATTATTAGCGCCTTTAATTAGGTTATACTCATCGCCCAATCTTTTCGCGGTGTCATAGCAGTTTTTGAAGATCGTTTTCATGATATGTTTTAGTTTTAAGTCAACTTCTTCAAACGACCATTTTTCACCAAGTTTATATTGTTCAATTTCTAAACCAGAGACCGCAACACCACCAGCATTGCTAGCTTTACCTGGTGAGTAGATAACCTTATTAGCAATGAATAAGTTAGCGGCTTCTAAAGTACATGGCATATTAGCGCCTTCAAAGACACCGATACATCCATTCGCAATCAATTTCTTAGCATCTTCTTCATCTAATTCAAATTGCGTAGCGCATGGGAAGGCTAAATCACATTTAATAGACCAGATATCTTTAGAACCTAATACTTCTACTTCATCTTTAACTAAGTCTTTATATTCTTTAATTCTGCCACGTCTATCTTCTTTTAACGCTCTCATGGTTTCAAAATCAATGCCATTAGGGGCATAGATTGTATTATCAGAGTCATTCATAGCGATAACTGTACCACCATAATCAACGACTTTCTTTAAACAATATAAGGCAACGTTACCACTGCCAGAGACAATAACTTTCTTTCCTTTGAAGTTAGTGTCCTTATATGTTTTTAAAGCACCTCTAGCAAAATAAGTAACGCCATAGCCAGTAGCTTCTGTTCTACATAAAGAACCACCTAAGTCTAATGGTTTACCAGTTAATGCACAGTCTGATTTACCAGAGTATTGCTTGTAAGCTTCATATAAGTATCTAATTTCACGGCCACCGACACCGATATCACCCGCTGGAACATCAAGGTCAACACCGATATATGGATATAACTCTTTCATAAAGGCATAGCAGAAGTTTTTAACTTCATTATCACTCTTGCCTTTAGGATCAAAGTCACTGCCGCCTTTAGCACCACCCATTGGTAATGTGGTTAGATAGTTTTTAAAAATTTGTTCAAAGCCTAATAACTTAAGAATTGATAAGTTAACAGACTTATGGAATCTTAATCCACCCTTATAAACACCATTAGCGTTATTGAATTGAATTCTATAACCCTTATTAGTGTGTTTCTCGCCTTTATCATCAACCCAGTTAACATCGAAGGTGATGATTCTATCAGGCTCTTCTATCGTTTCTAGAATAGAGGCATACCTAGGATTATTAAGTACACTATCGTCTAATGAAGAAAACATCTCCTTAAGAGCGGCTTGGAATTCTGGTTGATCTTTATACTTACTGTAATCCATAGTGTCTCCCCACATTATTAATAATAAGATAAAAGTTTATATGTAAGATAATACCACTATGAAAAAGATATAAAAATATTTTTTACTTGCGTGTTATCATATTGAAAAGGAATAGTATGAAAGTAATTAACGAAGAATATAAATTTAGTTTTGAAATACCAGATGGTTATAAAGAGTTTGCTAAAGATGATTATCCTAAGTATCGCCTTGACCCATCTACTTTAAACATTCTTGTTAAGTCTGAAGGCCCTATTCCTCACACTATCTCTTTAAATAGAGATGTTGAAGTAAAAGATGAAGATGATTATGTCTCATTAGTGCTCCTTAATATTGAAAACATGGGAAAGATGGGATTGACCGTTACATCTCACCTTCATCATATAAGCAATAATAGACGTATTGATATTATCTATTCGCATATTAAACTTATTAGATATGTTACTTATATGACCACGATTAGAAATATGGTGGTTGCATGTAGTACCGAAATAAAAGAAATCAATGATGAAAACGATCAGATCATTGAAAAGATGTTTGATTCTATAAAAGAAATTGATTAATAAAAGACATTCCAAATTGGAATTCTTTTAATATCTTTTATAGCCTTTATAATCTTCTTTTGTGACTTTCTCAATTGAGATAACATCTTTCATTCTTATTTTGAAGAAAGTCGCTTGGATATATTCAGCATGTTTTAAATGATTCTTGTTAAGAATCTTATCATAGACCTTGTATATGCATTCAGGTCCTTCTTCTTTTTCTCTTTGATATAGTTCTTTAGCGAATTGTTCACCTTTACCTTTGTAATAGATACATCCAATAGATGAGATAGCAAAGCATTCATAAAAGCCAAAGTCACTTAAAAGCACTTTTGAATCTTTAATTTCTAAAGTAATACGATATAAACCTTTGTTATCGTGATTGATTCTTTTAGGATCTTCAATTTTATACCATCCCCATATAGGGGCGATGATGTCATCATCAAAATCTCTTTTGTTTTTGATTTTCTTTTTCATCCTATTAAACATATAGTCATATGCTTTTTCCCAATTGCTACACCAAGGATACTTTTTAATAGCATTCAAAGTATGCATTTGTTTTGGGTCGGTTATTTTATATTCACCATCTTTAAGAAGCTTATTGACCACTATTTTTCGTTGATAGGTAATTATTCTCATACTTATATCTCATTACTCATAGAAATGATAACACACAAAATAATGGCAAAAAATTTTTTATGAATTTATCCCCATATTTATATTTATAACCATATATACAAGTATATAAGATTATTTAGTAGAAAAAATATAAATATAGGGATACCAAAATAGGCTAAATTTTTCCTGTTGATTTCTATATTTTTTGTGCCTTATTATGTAGTCACTTTATGGCGAAAAAGAAGAATTTAAAATATGACCAAAATCTAATCGAAGCTCTAAGACAATTACCTTCTGTAATTGAAGATAAAAGGCATGGCTTTGTCATTGAAATTAAAGATGATAGAGCAAGAAGCAACGAAACAAGATTTGAGCATATAGCCAAAAAGAGTCACGAACTAAAAGTTAGAGATATTAAAGCAATACCAGAGGGTATTAAAAACTATGTTAAGTTCACCAAAAGTAATGAGATTGAAAATACTTACTACTATTTTATTAATAGGAAGGGTGAAGATAGAGGATTCATTGAGGTCGCTATATTAATAGACGAGGATAATCCTAAAAAAGCACGTATTAAAACAATATTTATTGCACACCGCTTTAAATAGTTATTCAACTTTCTAGAAAAGTTTGATAAAATGAATTTGCCGAAGGTGGAGAATCAGTGCACGACCACGACGCACCTAGCAATAGGTGGAAAGGTGATCCGGGATGGTAACTGCCCCGGTCGGTAAATGAAAAATCGTTCCGAGAAAAGGAACGATTTCTTTTATTTGTTATAGGCCATCTTGACCGCAAGGCAGATAACTTCACTGGCTATCTTAAGCTCTTCTAATGACGGATAACTTGGACAGATTCTAATGTGCTCATTATTAGGATCTTTATGATAAGGATAAGCACTACCCACATCGGTAAGTGTTACTCCTAATTCTTTACATGTTTTTACGACTTCTGAGGCGTTTTTAACATAAAGGGATATAAAATATCCTCCTTTAGGTTTACTCCATCTAGCGATGTCTTTTATCTTTTTTTCAAATATAGATAAAACTAAATCAAACTTTGGTTTTAATATAGCAGCATGTTTATTCATATGTTCTCTAATTGTCTTCTTGTCTTTTAAGAATAAAGCATGTCTATATTGATTTAACTTATCATAACCAATGGTTTGGTATTTAAGTGTATTCTTAACATCTTTCAAGTTAGATGGTGATGCCCCTAACATAGCAACACCACTACCTGGGAAAGTCATCTTAGATGTAGATGTGAATATATACACAATATCTTCATTATTATTCTTTACACATTCATCATAGATATTTAGTAATGGTTCATATTGACCATCAAATGTTTGTTGAGCGAGATACGCTAAATCCCAGTAGATTCTAAAATCGGAAGCCGCTGGTTTTAATCTAGCAAATCTTCTTACTACTTCATCACTATATGTATCACCAGTTGGATTTGAGTACTTTGGTACACACCATATACCTTTAACTTCTGGATCTTTGATGTATTCTTCAATCATATCCATATCTGGCCCATCTTCATTCATAGGTATATTAATCATTTCGATACCCAGTGATTCACAGATAGTAAAGTGTCTATCATATCCTGGAACAGGACATAACCATTTAATATGTGATTGTTTAGAGAATGGGATACCACCATTAACACCATGAATCATGCTCTTATCTAGGAGAGACGCCATGATATTAAGTGATGAATTACCATAAACAATAATGTTCTCTTCTTTTAAACCTGTGATATAAGAAAACATCTTCTTACATTCAGGTATGCCATCTAATATGCCATAGTTACGATAATCAATATCGTTAATGATTAGATTGGAACCACTATTAAAGATATCTAGCATAGGCATAGACAAATCTACTTGGGCTTGACATGGTTTGCCACGGGCCATCGAGATGTTTATCTTTAGTGCTTTTAAGTTGTTAAATTGTTCAACAATTAAATCGTTGCTCATTAACTATATTTTATTCAGCAAAACTCTATAAAACAAACACAACATTTGCAAAGTCTTTTGCATAGTCAAACAAATCTTGAAGATACTGCCTTAAAAAACCGGTGTTTGGGTTGCAGTTAAATGAATAAACAAACGTAGAAGGTGCTCGACCTGTTTCGATAATAGCAAACCAAATTAAACTCCAAATATCGCGAACAGCTATATTACCATGTATGTGCCCCACAAAGCTTATCGAGAGTTGTCTAATACTATCGATACTTGAAACAATATCTGCTAGTTCTTCAAGATTCACGTTTTGAGACGTTAATTGGGAAATTGATGTCGGATTACAGATTGCTGAGCCCAAGAGTTTATCAAATACTTGACGCCTATTTCTGCTTATGTTGGATAAATAAGCTAATAATAACTCGATGCACATAACTGCTTTTTCTTTTGATACATCTAATTTTGATTTCAAATAATCATGTGCAAGGAACGCTTTTTCAACAGCTTTATCAACAAACCTTGGATTTTTGTTTGAAAACAGTTTATAGATACAGTCATCAATATCTTTGTCAGAAACAAATCCTAGGTTTCTGTTTTCAAAAATAGAAACATAATCGGAATATCTCTTACCGAATTGGTTGTTGAAATTACCTTCATTCAACAAGATATTGACGTCGAAAAACTTTTGCAAATACTTATCAACCTGTACAGAATCACCGTAGTATTTTTTAACAACGTTCTCTAATTGTTGTTTATCAACCGCTGTTATCATATAGACTTTTGAAACACCATAAACGAAGTGATGAAGTCTTTCCAACACTTTCAAGCTATATTCAGGAAGGCACCTATCGATCTCATCAATCATCAAAACAATTGTCTTTTTTTCTGAAAGGTTATTTAGCGCCTTTCTTACTTTATCTTTCGCCTCTTCAACTCCCAAATTAGAGTTAAAGCTGGTATCAATATTCTTTTTATTCTTTAGCGATGTAATTCTCTTATATGCTTTCTTAAGTCTATCTGGCACATCAATTCCAATGGTTTTTTTGGTTATGCCACTGATAACATCTGAAAAAACAGAAAGAGCAGCCAAAGCTAATTCTTCAGCAGCGGCTTCAAAGAAATTTTCAATTTGAAGAGCCTTATTTATTTGAGTAATAAAAGAATAAAGAATCCCTACTAAAGGTTCGTCATAAAAATCTCTATCCCAGGCATCATATTTAATAACAAGACAACCATTGTCGGAGAGCTGCTTATCCAGCAAATTCAAAACAAAAGATTTTCCAGAACCCCATCCGCCGTAAAGACAAATCGAACTGCTCCTTTTCTCTTCTGAAGCAGAATCAATAATCTTTTTTAACATTTGTACATAGCCGTTTCTATCTAGCAAATCAACACTGTAATCCATGTGAGCACCTCATTATTTTCAAAATATAAATACAAACAAAACAATTATTCAATAAAAATAAGAGATTGTCATATTTTATTAAGATTTAAACATACAAAAGTGACAATAACTAAATTGTGATTATTGTTTCAAAGATTTATTTATTTAAACGGTGTCTATAGCTCTGCAATTTAAAAGTAAAGAAGGTAAATCAAATAAAAACTATTTAGTACTCATTTTTCTTAGTGCAACTATGAATGTTTTCAATTTTTCTATGTTGGCTGCATAACTAATTCTAATATAGCCTTCACCACTATCGCCAAACGCTGTTCCTGGAACAACTAAGACATCATATTCATTTAATAGTTTTAAGCAGAAATCTCTAGAAGACATTTTAAAGTTCTTTATAGAAGGGAATAAATAGAACGCCCCTTCTGCATTAAAACATTCAATACTAAGTTCTTTAAACGACTTTAAAAGATATTCTCTTCTACGGTTATACTCTGCCACCATGTTTTCAACATCTGGTATGCATAAATCTAATGCCGCTTTAGCACCATATTGTGCCATTGTAGGAGCACTGAGTGTCATGTATTGTTGAATCTTAAGTATTTGATCAAGTATTTCTTTAGGAGCACAGACATAGCCTAATCTCCAACCAGTCATCGCGAAAGCTTTAGAGAAACCATTGATTAAAATAGTTCTTTCTTTGAAACCAGGAAGAGCTGCTATAGAGCAATGCTTTCTGCCATATGTTAGTTCAGCATAGATTTCATCACTAATAACATATAAATCATTTTCTAAAATCAAAGGAGCGATTTCCTTTAAATCTTCCCTAGTCATAATTGCGCCTGTTGGGTTATTAGGGAACGATAAGAAGACTGCTTTAGTCTTAGAAGTGATGTGTGAGGCAAGTTCTTCTTTTGTGAGTTTGAAGTTATTCTCTGCTTTAAGTGGAATCACCACTGCTTTGCCACCACACATTTCAATATCTGGGATATAACAAATATATGTTGGTTCTGTAACGATGATTTCGTCGCCAGGATTAATGATAGCCATTAAAGCTGCTAAGATACCTTGTGATGAACCTGCAGTTAATATCATTTCATCGGAGTTATAGTCGATTCCGAATCTATCTTGTAAATATTTACTAATTCTTTTTCTTAATGATGGTAAACCTTGGTTAGAGGTATAAAAAGTTTTGCCTTTGTCTAAACTCTCTTTAGCGGCATCAATAATTGGCTGAGGTGTTGTGAAATCAGGTTCACCAACACCTAATGATGTAATCTCTGGTCTTTCAGAAGCATAATTAAAGAACTCTCTGATACCAGAAGGCTTCATATTAGTGATGAGTTTAGATATTGGCTTCATGATTTAGTATTGTATGAACATTTATTAAAAAAGAAAAGCGGAAGTTATCCGCTAAAAAGTTATTTAGTTATTTTATAACCAAGTTTGACCACTAGTTTTAAAGTCTCCATAGCAGTCTTTCTATCATATTCTTTTTCTTCTTCTGGAAGTTCTTCATAAGGAACTAAGCAAGGGGTGGTCTTTTTAACGGAGTCTTTTACTTCTCCATATGTCCATCCTTCTTCAATTCTTTGCTTAGCCCAGACATCATGGACATTCTTGGCGATTAATTCCACTAAAGAGTTGATATCATTTGGAAGTTCAACTTCACTTAAATCTATTGGGGAAGGTATATACTTATTCATGTTTCTAATCCTCGTCGTCATCATCATTGATTTTGTCATATATATCAGCAACTACATCACTTAACTCTTGAATCAAGTCCTCATCCGTTACCTCAATTAATTTATCATCTTCTGGATGCTCGCCAAAGGTAAATTCAAGAAAATCACACGGAGGGCAACAATCATCCTTTTCAAGTTCATCAAAGTTTACAGCCATACAAAAGTGTCTGTCTTTATGATCAAATCTTAATTTCATCATATAGCGCACTGGCTCACCCTTATCATCATATAGAACGAACTTCTCATCACATTTGGTGAAAAAGAACTTTTCTCTTGGGCTTTTTTCTTCGTCTAAATATTCCACTCCACCCAATAAATCAACTATCTCAACAAGTTCATCATAGTCCATCACTTCTATCTTTTTATATGCATCCATAAGAGCAATCTTTTCATTGTCATCATTGCCAACTTTTTCATAACGTTCCAAAAACTCCGCTTTGATTGCAGATCTAGTTTCTTCTTCAGTTGGTTTTAAGCATTTGCACAATATATCTTCAACAAGCTCAAAGGAGCGTGTTAATATTGCAACTCTAGTTTCGTTATTCATGTCTATTTAATTTTAGCACATCAGAGCACACACGTATGCATAAGATTTATAATGACTGCATCTTTATTATTAATATATAATTGTCTTAAAAGAGGAATTACTTTATGAAACCTATAGAAATTGCCATGATTATTTTAATATTTTTGATACCCGTTGTTATATTAGGTCTTTTCTTTAGATTTGGTTATAGGCTTAAAAACTACAAGTTTATTGGTAATGTCTACGTATATATCGTTACCGCATATCTTATCTGTTTGGCCTTATCAATCGTTGTCAACCTTAATCCAATCGAAACACTAGTCGAAAAAACTGTAACAATTGCAGGAGAGAGTAAAGTTTATTCATATAAGGAAACCAATGTTTCGTTTAGTAATCCATTAGAAGCTATAGGTGTTTCATTATTTGATGCTTTGAAGATGATGGCGGTTGCTTTTAATAAGACCACTTTAGAGCCATACAATGATGGTACTTTCTTATATAAAGTATTTGCGTGGGTATATTACGGTTCTAGTGTGTTTGCCTTATTAGCAACATCTATCAGCGTCATTATGTTCTTTAGCAAGTCTTTCCTTGCAAAACTGCACAATATTATAAAATCATTTCGCGTCAAAAACAGTGTATATTACATTTTCTCTACTGCTAAAGTTGCGGCTGCTACCAAAAAGTTAGGAAAAGTACTTAGAGATGGAGGTAATATCGTTATTATCTATGTCTCAAAAGCTTCTTTAAAAACTCAGGAAGGAACTGAATACAGAGATTCTTTAATTAATGATGGATTTGATGTTAGAAGCGAAGGATACTCAAAAGAATTGTGTAAATTCTTATTTAAGAAATATTTCAATCGTCGCTTTAGAAAGTTCTTATTCTTCCCTTGGCCAAAGAAAGATAGACAAGTTACTATTTTTGGCTTATTCCCTGATGATGATTCTTCAATTGATTTAGCTTCTAAATTTAGAGAAGGTATCGAGGGCAACAAATTCTTCAAAAAATATTACCAAGGTAGATACATAAAACCAAACGATGAAGGAAATTTGACCTATCCTGATGACAAAACTATTAAAAATGATATCGAAAATATTTCTAACATCAGAATCTTTGTCACTTACCAAGATTACGATATAGATTTGCCACACAATTTCTCTGGAAGAACAATGCACATTATTAATACTTTATCTCAATACGATATGGTTTCTTCCGAGTTCTTACTAAACAATCAATTAATGGATTTCATTTCAAAAAAAGATAAAGAAGGTAACAAGACAATCGTTGTGAATGATAGCAATAAAGATGCATTCCACGTTTCTTTCTTCGGTTTTGGCAACATCAATAGACCAATATTCGATAAGATGACTTATGCATACCAGTTATGGGATGATAAAAATCATAAGATTGGCTATCACATTTACGATTTGCGTGCGAAAGAAATTGTCGAAAAGCTTAGCAATGAATATGTGAACAATGTCAAACAAGACGATGGTTATTTCGAAAAACCACTTTTGTATAAGCTTGACGCTAACTGTGATGGAAAAGATTTAACATCCTATGAAATATTAAATAGTCACTTCAACGATATTAAAAAAGATACAAATAGATTTAGTGAAAACGGTTTTGAATTATTTGTGGTTTCTGCCGCCACTACTAATCAGGATATACAAATCGCTTTCAATTTAAGAAAAGTACTATTAAAAACATTTACTGATAAGCCTGACAGATTAAGTAAAACATTTATCTTTGTTAGAGTTGGTGACGAAACAATTGCAGAAAACCTTACTAAAGGCAACAAAGACGTGGTTTTCAAACAAGCAGATTTTGATAAATTCGCCGATAGAAGCGCGAATCCAGTTCCAATTATTATCTTTGGTGAGAACACTAACCTAGCAGAATTCATTGAACAAGATTACTACCGATTGGTTAAACAAGGAGAAGTAAGCCTCGCATCATATTGTGGCGAAGAAAATAAATATCGCTCTATGATTGCTTGGCTGTTACTCAATAAGACGGACGTTTTGACAAACACCGCTACAACATATTCTTTTGAGACAAAACTAGCCTTATTAGGATATGAGCTAGATGATGACGGCTATATCATTGATGGTAAATCAAAAGAGTACATCACTTTAGAACAATACAATTCTTCTTTTAGTGTCATGTATGAAGGAGTGAAGGCTGCATATCCAACAATTGATAAAAATGTGCCACTCATTAAACTAGCGATGTTGGAGCACAACAGATGGCTCGCCACTGTATATTCGCTTTACCAATATGCGCAAATGGAGAAGAAATCTTACACAAAAGATTCCAAAACAAAAACTGCTGGCGAAACTAGACACATCTGTATGACTACTAACAAAGGCCTAATTGATTTATACAATTACGCAATCAAGCAAGGTAAACCAATTGATAAAGCGAAAAAGTTAACGCTGGAAAACGACATAGATGCAACAAGAGAGATGTTTAAAACAGCAATCAAATAAAAAGAAGCAGGAGATTCAACTCCTGCTCTTTTCTTGTTATAAGACTTGATCAATTAGTCCGTATTCTTGAGCCTCTTTAGCGCTCATCCAATTATCTCTTTCACAATCTTTGTGGACTGTTTCAAGATTCTTTCCGCATTGTTCTGCAATGATACTTTCTAATTTAGTTCTCATTTGTTTCATGTCATCCGCTTGTTCTCTAATCTTTGATTCTCTAGCTAGTCTTGCTTGACCAGAAATAAGTGGTTGATGAATCAATATACGTGAATTAGGGAGAGCGTATCTATGACCTTTTTCACCACAGCACAATAAGAATGCGCCCATTGATGCTGCTAGACCATAACAATATGTATATACTGGTGCTTCTATGTTATTGATAGTGTCATAGATGGCTAAGCCATGAATAATACTGCCACCTGGGCTATTGATATAAAGATGAATTGGTTCTTTATTATCTTTAGCGTCTAACTCTAGCATTTGAACAATGACTTCTAATGCTGATATTTCATTAACTTCACCATTGAGTGAAACGATTCTAGAATTCTTAATCATTGCCATATTACATCACCTCATCAATTAGGCCATATTCTTTGGCTTGTTCTGCAGTCAATTTAACTTCGTTAATCAAATCTTTGTGAATTTGTTCTACACTCTTACCTGTGGCTTCTGAAAGAATCGATTCAAAAGCAATTCTGGTACGCATTGTATCTTTCGCTAAGATTTCGATATCTGTTTGTTGTCCTTCGCCAAGAATGCCCACTACTTCGGAGAAATAGAAGAGTGTATTCTTTAAAGCATATCTTTTGCCTTTGTTACCTAAGACAGGGAAAACAAGCGACATATCAGATATACCACCGATTGAGTATGTAGATACTGGGTTAGGGAGTGATTTAACAACATCGTAGATAGCAAAGACATTTAAATAATCAACACTACCTGAAGAAACATATAACTTAATCTCTTTTTCAGGATTAGAAGCACTGTAGTCTAAAAGGGCAAAGATTAAATTATGAGCACTCTTATCGTTAATATCACTAGTGATAATGAATATGCCGTTATCTATTAGTTTTTCGGCTAAACTTTTTTCTTTCATAATTATTTCTTTCCTTTCTTCTTCATAGGAGCGAAGAGTTTGCTTTCTTCTTGCTGTTTTTTAAGAGACTCGAAGAAGGCATCGGCCTCCGCTGTTCTTTTAGCTGTTTCTTCATCAAAGAATGGCATGTCGTCGTCATCTTCATCAAAGTCTGGTTCATCATCTTCATCAATTTGCGGTCTTTGTGGCTCTTGCTTAGCAGCTGGTTTTTTATACCATCTAGGACACATTTCATAGAATGTTCTTGATGGTTCATTTACATCAGTGTTATTGAATGGCACAAGGGTATGTAATGGATCGGTACCATACATATCATCAAAGTATCTAGTGGCTTGATAGCTTCTAATGTAACCACCTTTTATGACATTGGTGTATATTCGTTTGATATACATTGTGCCTGGTTTAATCTGGTCTAAATCATAAATACGAACTACTGGTATTGTTTCAACATCACTACCACCAGCATCCTCTCCACTAATAGTCATCATGCCGCATTCTTTAGAGAACTTTTCTTTTGTTTCTCTAGATTGACAGCCTAAGAAGACTTGTGAATTACAGTTATCCCAAACAGTTGAAGCAACTTCATCACCATAGATGGCATTTAACTGTGAGTAGTTCTGAATAATAATGTGGAACCAAATGTTTCTACTTCTTGCTGTAGCAATCTTTCTTCTAAAGTCATGGATTTGTGGAATGTTAGCAAATTCATCTAATAAGAAATGTGTATCTCTAACTTTAGCGGAAGGATTATTGTTTCTAATCTTTTCAACTTTCTTTAATACTTGAGTATAAACCCAGTTAATAAATAGAGATGCCACTAAATCATCACTACTTTCATAATCTCTAGTAACGAAGAATATCGCAAATGGATGTTTAGAATCATCTAAGTCAATTGTGGTTTCAGCAGTTAATTTAAAAATGTGTCCATGCATCCAGTTAGAGACTGCCGCTCTAAAACAGCTTAAGAAAGAGGCTCTTGTTTTATCAGCGGAGTCTAATACTGATGTAACTTTACTAAGTGTTTCTGTTGATTTGTCTTCAAAGAATTTGTGCACTTTAGCAAATTCAGAATTATTGTTTTGGCCATCATTAATCTTTAAGTAAACATCATTGACTGTTTTTAATGTCATCATCTTTTTAGTAAATGTTGTACCTGGTTTACTAGATTCTTCTAATAGACCAGAAATGATGCCACCTAATAAATCTCTAGAGCCATCTCTCCAGATAGGATCTTTGTCGCCTGGAATTGGAGGGATTATTGTGCTAGAAATTTGATTTATTAATGAAGATATTTCTGACTTAATTGTGTATTTTTGATTTTCAACATATTGTTGTAAAGAACTCATTGTGGCAAAAGCGACACCATCATATAAGTAATATGTTCTTGTATATTTAGTCTTATCATCAAACTTTCTAACATCATCAGGAACTAAACCATGGCATAATTGATAATCCTTACCAAGGTCTGCTAAAGAGGCTTGCTTATCATATAATTCATCGAATGGATTCCATGAATTAGATATAGATGGATCTTTAAAATTAAGGATAAAGACGTTGTAACCTTTCTTCTTTAAGAATGTCGCATGATGATCAAATAATTCACCCTTAGGGTCAGTTACAAAGATATTTGGTTTGTTCTTCTGTGAGCCAATAGCCCTAATCTGTGGTTCTAAACAACCTGTGGTCTTACCACTGCCAGTGGTACCAACATACATTTCATGATAGAAAGGCAAATAGAAATATCTTAAACGACATTTAGCCTTTTCTTCTTCACTTAATTCTTCATAACTCTTAAAGTCATAGGCATTACCTTCTTCATCGACAAAGTCACTACTGAATGGATAACCTTGGGCTTCTGTTTTGTATAATTCATCGTAAAAATAAGTTTTTAATTTCTTATCTTTATAGTCCTTATAACTTACTAGAGAAGAGTTTTCTTTTTTACTAGCGATAAAGTCTTCACGAACTTTATCATAATATGGTTTCTTAATCATAGCCCTATCTCCTTACTTTAAAGCCAATTTGTGCTTCTTTACCCGCACTGGCATTAGTGATATCTTTCCACTCATTAGTGAGATTTGGATTTGAGTAATTGTTGATATAGCCCATTTTCTTACGATAAGGAATGCTATCTAGCAAGATAACTTCTACGAAAGAGAAATCAATTCTATTTCTATTTAGTGGAAGAATGATGTCTTGTTTAATAGAAGCGATATAGGCATATATCTCTTTAGCTTTAGGATTAATTGCATTAGCAACTTCATCTGGTAAAACAGTTACACCATTATCGAGATACTTATCTAAAGTTGATAAGTCTTTATAAACTTCATACTTCTTTTGATTCTTATTACGATAGATGTTTTTGAGCATATTAACCGAGAACATATCACCCCATATCATACATTGCTTGAAAGAAGTGACCGCTAATGGTTCATCTTTCTTTGTCCCAAGGCCAATGTAATGCATTAAGGCAATCATCTTGTTCACAATTAAATCGCCCGTTACAGCGGCTTTTCTGATTTGTGAATATCTAAGTTGAGGATCATAGGTATG
>CACWSI010000018.1 GCA_902763555.1 uncultured Erysipelotrichaceae bacterium
TAACGAAATAATTATATTATTTTCGTGTGAGTTATAAAAGATGAAAGATGGATTCTTATTAATCGATAAAGAAAGTGACTATACTTCTAGGGATGTTTGCAATATCATCGCTAAGATTTTCGATGCGAAAAAAGTGGGCCACGCTGGCACGCTTGATCCTTTTGCGACAGGATTGTTAATCGTGGCCTTAAATAACGCTACTAAAACGCTCTCATATATCGAAGGTCAATATAAGACTTATGAAGCCACTTTATTACTTGGCACTAAAACCAGTAGTGGTGATCTCACTGGTGAAGTAATTGAGACTCAAGAAGTGGGCAATATCACTAAAGAAGATGTCTTAAGCATCTTTTCTTCGCTCATTGGTGAGTCTGAACAAACTGTTCCTAAGACTTCCGCAGTTCATGTAAACGGCCGTAAATTATATCATTATGCTCATCTTAATCAAGAAGTGGAATTACCAAAAAGAACCATCGATATTAAAGAGTTAGAATTACTTGAATTCAATCTCCCTGTTATTAGGTTTAAAACTACAGTTTCTAAGGGTACATATATTAGAACTTTAGGGGAAACAATCGCAGAGAAATTAGGGACAGTGGGACATCTCACTGCTTTAAGAAGAACTAAGATCTTAGACTTAGAAGTTAGCAGCGCTAAAACTATCAAAGAACTTACTCCTGAATGCTTAATTGAAACTAGTGATATCATCCAAAAATTCATCCCACTTATGTACTTACCAAATGAAGTTGAATTAAAGAAAGCTAGACATGGTGGAAAGCTCTCACTTAAATTATTCCCAGAAACAATGGACTTATTCTGTGTCATTGATGATAAAAAAACCGCTATCGCTATTTATAAATATAGCGAATTAGGGTATTATGAATGTGTAAGAGGCATCCCACCTAATGATAAAGACCTAGTTTTATGCTTAGGTTTCTATGATGGTCTACATTTAGGTCATCAAGATCTTATCAAAAAAGCTTTAGCGACAGGTCTACCAGTTGGTGTCATGACTTTTGATATTGCCCCAAGAGTGCTTCTTGGTAAAAAAGAAAATTACTGTATTACATCCACCTTCGATAAAGCGGACTTCCTTGAAGATATGGGGGTCAAATTCCTTTATCTCATGCACTTTGATAATGAAACATTAAAGGTCACAAAAGATGAATTTATCACTAGAGTCTTAAAGGTTCTTAATCCAAAGAAAATCTATGTTGGTGATGACTATAGATTTGGTACTGGTGGAGAAGGTAATGCTGAATATTTGAAGCGTTTCTTTGATGTAGAAATCGTCCCATTAATGCGCATAAATGATATTAAAATATCTTCAAAGAAGATAAGAGAATACATTGAAGCGGGACAAATGGAAAAAGCTTCTTATTTATTAGGTCGAGATTATCGTATCAGTGGCACAGTCGTTGAAGGTCAAGGTAACGGCCATAAAATTGACTTCCCAACCGCGAATTTAGACTTATATTATCCATATGTTTTCCCTAAACAAGGCGTCTATATGGGTTATGCCTATTTCCTTAATCGCAAAAGAAAAGCGATTATCGCTGTGGGCACTCATCCCACAATTAATCAACTCTTAAAACCAATCATTGAAGTACATATTATTGACTTCGATGAAGTCCTTTATGGTAGAGAGCTTTATGTCGATTTTGTTTCATATATGAGACCTATAGAACAGTTCGCTTCAATGGATGACTTAAGAGAGCAATTAATAAAAGACGAAGAAAAAGCAAAAAACACTTTGCAATAGTGTAAAAAGAATATAAAATATTCATTGCGACTTTTCCCTAGGATAAACGAGTCCCTAACGTTATTCCCGGAGATAAGTTAAGAAATCAATTAGGAGGGTATTTCAATGGCGTTAACCAAAGAAAGAAAAGCCGAGCTCGTTAAAAAGTTTGGTAAAAACGAAAAAGACACTGGTTCTATCCAAGTTCAAGTTGCCTTATTAACCGAACAAATCCAAGCTTTAACCGCTCACCTAAAGAAGAATCACAAAGATGCCGCTAGCAAACGTGGCTTAATGATTCTTGTCGGTCAAAGACGTAGTTTATTAGACTACTTAGTCAGAACCGATCGTGAAGCTTATCTTAAATTAATCGTTGAATTAGGTTTAAGAAAATAGTTATCACAACTAGGAAAGAAGACCGCTGAAAGGCGGTTTTTTCTTTACTAGCATTGCTTATAAAATAAAAGAGCCCTAGACTAATCCGCCAAGATAGTTTGTTTAGGAGGCTCCGTTCTTATGGCAACATTATATCACGCCATCGCAATGTGCAAATATAGTTTTTAAAAGCTAAAAGCACAGCTTTTTTATTTTTGTGTCATTTTTTAACATTAAATGTTTAACAAAGTTAATGACTCTAGTATAATGACTAAGGTTAAATTTTAAAAAAGAGGTAAAAAGATGAAAAGAGTATTCGAATTAGAATTCGAAGGAAAGAAGTTCGTTGTCGAAGCTGGCGAAATCGCTAAACAAGCTGATGGCGCTGTCTTAGTCAGATTAAACGAAACAGTTGTTCTTTCCACAGCGTGTTGCTCAGATGAACCTAAAGAAGGTGATTTCTTCCCATTAACAGTTGGTTATGAAGAAAAGCAATACGCAGTTGGCAAAATTCCTGGCTCATTCTTAAGAAGAGAAGGCCGTGCAGGGGAACATGCCACCTTAACCGCGAGACTCATTGACCGTCCAATTAGACCAATGTTCTCCGAAGGCTTCCGTAATGAAGTCCAAATCGTCAACACAGTGATGTCTGTTGACCAAGACTGCACACCAGAAATGACCGCTATGTTAGGTTCAAGCTTAGCATTAGGCATTTCCGACATTCCATTTGATGGCCCAATCGCTGGTGTCTATGTTGGTAGAGTGAATGGCAAATTCATTATTAACCCAACAGTGGCAGAAAAAGAACAAAGCGATATCAACTTAGCCGTTGCTGGTACTGAAGAAGCGATCAACATGGTTGAAGCTGGTGCGGACCAAGTGAGCGAAGAAGATATGCTCGACGCTTTAATGTTTGGTCACGAAGCTATCAAAAAACTTTGCCAATGGCAAAAAGAAATCATTAAAGAAATTGGTAAACCAAAAAGAGAAATTGAATTATATCAATGTGATCCAGAAATCGAAAAAGATGTTACCGATAGAGCAGAAGCTCGCTTAAAGAAAGCTATTTCTATCTTTGATAAGTTAGAAAGACAAGACGCTATCGACGCTATCGAAAACGAAATCTTAGACGATTACGATACACGTAAATACGAAGATGAAAAGACTCATCAAAAAGTCATGCACATGGTTAATGAAACCTTAGAAGGTCTCGTTGCTAAAGAAGTGCGTAGATTAATCACTGATGAAAAGATTAGACCAGATGGTCGTAAAGTTGATGAAATTCGTCCATTAGACGCGCAAGTCGACTTATTACCAAGAACTCATGGCTCTGCCATGTTCACTCGTGGTCAAACCCAAGTCATCTCTATCACAACATTAGGTGCTAAGAGCGATGCCCAAATCATCGACAACTTAACCGAAGAAGATACCAGACACTGGATGCATCACTATAACTTCCCACCATATTCCGTTGGTGAAGTTGGTAGAATGGGTTCCCCAGGTAGAAGAGAAATCGGTCACGGTGCTTTAGGTGAAAGAGCGCTCTCCTATGTCATTCCAAGTGAAGAAGAATTCCCATATACAATTAGAACAGTGGCAGAAGTCGTGGAATCCAATGGTTCCTCCTCACAAGCCAGTATCTGTGCTTCCTGTATGTCCTTAATGGCCGCTGGTGTCCCAATCAAAGCCATGGTTAGTGGTATTGCTATGGGCTTAATCAGTAGTGGTCCATTAGATGGCAAACACCCATATACAATTCTCACCGATATTCAAGGTTTAGAAGACCACTTCGGTGATATGGACTTCAAAGTTGCTGGTACAGAAAAAGGTATTACCGCCTTACAAATGGATATTAAGATTAAGGGTGTGACCCGTGAAGTCTTAAAAGAAGCTTTAGCCCAAGCTCATGTCGCTAGAGCGCAAATCCGTGAAGTTATGGCTAAAGCCATTGCTGAACCAAGACCAGATGTCGGTAAATACGCTCCTAAGATGGATACATTCTTCATTGATCCAGATAGAATCAGAGAAGTTATCGGTACAGGTGGCAAAGTCATTAACGAAATCATCGCTCAATGCGATAACGTGAAGATTGATATCGAAGATAATGGTCAAGTCACCATTTACCATATGGATAGAGAAACCATCAATAAGGCTAAAGGTATGATTCAAGATATCATCCGTGAAGCTAAAGTTGGCGAAGTCTTCGAAGGTGAAGTCAACCGTGTTGAAGACTATGGTGCATTTGTCCGCTTATTCGGTAATGTTGATGGCTTATGCCATGTCAGCCAATTAGGTTATGGCTATATCGATAGAGCCCAAGATGTTGTCAAATTAGGTGACAAACTCAAAGTTAGAGTCATCGAAATCGATGAAAAGGGCAAAGTGAAAGTCTCTCATAAAGAATTCGCTGAAAAGCCAGAAGGCTATGACGAAGAAAAAGAAAGAGCCTCACGTCCTGAACACATTCATCGTCCAGACAAATCCTTCAAAGGCCCAAAGAAATTTAAGAAATAGGCTTGAAAAAATTTAAAATAGACCGTCGCAAGATGGTCTTTTTTATTTTTCTAAATTTTTATAAAAGTTGAATGTTAATATATTTAACAAATGCGTGTGACAGTTGTATACTGAAAATATCAAGAGACTTGTTTATCAAAATTCGTAAACTTTTTTGTTTTGCGGTTTTGTTAACAAGCAGACATAAAAGAAAGGATTTAAAAATATGAGAAAAAATAAGATTTTTCTCCCAATGATGGCGATTTCGTTATTATTTGGTTTAGGTTTGGGCGCTTGCAATAAGCCTGCTGATAATCCAAGTCAACCTTCGTCATCACAAGCTCCTGCAAAGGAAAAGATTGTCGTTACCGATGATGCCGGCAAGAATGCCGCAGAAGTCGAAATCGACGTTACATTGCAACTAAAGGCCAGTGTCGAAGGCGTAACCTGGGCAAGTTCCAATCAAAATATTGCCACAGTTGATGAAGCTGGCAAAGTTACTGCGGTGGGCATTGGCTCCGCTAATATTACTGCAAGTAAAGAAGGCTATGACAAAGGCACATTCAAACTTACAGTTAAAAGAGGGGCTCCTTTAGCCACATTAAAATTTGAAGAAGCTGATCACTATGCCGCTGATGGCTGGTGGGGTTCAGCAGATGAAGGCTGGTCACCAATCTATGCTAGAACTGATGGTAATGCTTCAGATCAACAATGTATTGCTCATTTAGATAATGGTGATAAAGAAACATTAACATTTAATAGTAGTGCCGCTTTTAAAGCGGAATTAGTCATCATGATGGCTTCTGCTAATGGTGTTGAAGATATGGGTTCAGTGATGAACGTTAAACTCAATAACAACGAAGTAGCAGTTTCTGGCAAATCATTAGCCAGTGGCTCAAATAGTGACTTCATTGAATTCTCACTTGGTCAATTAGACTTAGTGGCAGGCGATAACGTCTTAGCGTTAGAATTCTTAGCCTCTGCGCCATATATTGACGACTTAATGTTCTATTCTAAACAACAAGCAACAATTACCGCTAAACCAGCAGCAGCTAAACAACAAATTCAAGTGGCTGCTACAGAAGTAGATGTCAATCTCGGTGGTGATCCAGTTCAAATCGTCTTAACTGCTCCAACATCATTAGAGGGTGTCAGTTATGTTTCCAGTAAGCCAGAAGTAGCCGCAGTTGATGAAACAGGTAAAATCTCTGGTCTTAAATTCGGTAGTGCCACAATTACCATTATGAAAGAAGGCTGGTACTCCGCTAGAATTACCGCCACAGTTGATAAAGCCAAAGTTGAAGGGGAAATCAGAGTCCAAGCTGAAGAACCAGAAGAACTCCCAGATAGCTTCCATATGTATACCGATAGAACAAGTGGTATTCAAAATGGTCACTATGGTGGTGCTTATATCACAGGTTATGATGTTCACGAAGCTTGCACATTAAGTTATAAGTTCACTTCACCAAAAGCGCAAACAATGACCTTAATCATTGCTGGTGCTTCTCACTATCAAATGGCGGAAGACTTCGTCTTCGGTGTTGACTGCACACTTAAACTTAATGGCGCGACAATCACACCAAAAGATGGTGCTAAGATTGAAAGTAACCAAGTGATGGGTGCTCCAACAGTGGAAGTTGAAATTGGTGATGTTAACGTTGTCGAAGGCGAAAATACATTCGTTATCGAATTCGCCGAAAGAGCGCCAGCGTTAGACGCATTCAGATTCATTCCAAAAGCCTAATAGTTATTGTTAATAACAATAGACCTCTCCTCGTGGGAGGTCTTTTTTCTATATAATGATTGAAATTTTGCTCCTTTATTCATAAAATGAATATGATAAGTGAATATATTAATATGAAACAAATACATGATGTTTTAATTATTGGTGCGGGTGTAACCGGCACGATGATTGCTAGAGAATTAAGTAAATATAAATTAGATATCGTTATTATTGATAAAAGTAACGATGCTGGTAATATGACCAGTTCCGCAAATAGTGCAATCATCCACAGTGGTTATGATCCAGAACCAGGCACAAACAAAGCCAAATTCAATGTCTTAGGCAATAAGATGTATCCACAAATTGTTAAAGACTTAGATGTCGAATACATTCCTTGTGGTTCTTTAACTGTGGCTTTAGAAGAAGAACAATTAGAAACTCTTAAAATGCTTCAAGAACGTTCTAGAATTAACGGTGTTCCTGTTGAACTTCTTAATAAAGAAGAAGTCTTAAAATTAGAACCAAATATCAACCCAGAAGTTAAAGGTGCTTTGTATGCGCCTACCGCAGGCGTTATTGACCCATTTAACTTAGTGGTCCACGCCATGGAAAATGCGATTGATAATGGTGTCACCTTCTTAAGAAATCACGAAGTTAAAAATATTAAAAAAGAAAACGACTACTTTGTAGTCAACACTAATAAAGAAGATTTATACGCGCGTATAGTAATTAATGCCGCTGGTGTTAAAGCTGATAAGATTGCTTCTATGATTGAAGAAATCGATTGGGCCATTACTCCAAGAAAAGGCGAATACTATCTATTAGATCACTATAAAGAAGGTTTAGTTAATAGAACAATATTCCCATTACCAAGTAAGAAAGGTAAAGGTATCTTAGTTTCTATTACCTCATCCGGTAACTACATTGTTGGTCCAAGTAGTGAACTCGCTGATCCTGATGATTTAAGTACTGACGCTCCAACATTAGCCAATATCAAAGCTTCAGCCTCTTTAATGGTGCCTTCTATTCCATTTAAAGAAACGATTAGAGTCTTCTCTGGTTTAAGAGCAACTTGTACTCGTCACGATTTTATCGTGGAACCTTCTAAAAGCGAAAGAAACTTCATTAATGTTGCTGGTATTGAATCTCCTGGCTTCGTCAGTGCTCCTGCCATCGCGGAATATGTCGTTAATGAATTAATTAAACCAGTGATGAAGTTAGAAAATAATCCTTCGTTTAATCCAAAAGTTAAACCATATCACCGTATGCATTATTTAAGTGAAGAAGCACAAATCCAAACTATTAAAGAAAATAGTGATTTTGGTGAAATTATTTGTAACTGCGAACATATCTCCTTAGGAGAAATTAAAGAAGCCTTGTCTAGAAGCTGCCCTCCAGTCTCTATTAAAGGTGTTAAAAGAAGAACAAGAGCAGGATTTGGCAAATGCCAAGGTGGTTTCTGTCAGCCTAAGATTCTCTTATTGCTCGCTAAACACTACGGTGTTTCTCCAACAGAAATACCATTAAATGAAGATGGTAGTTATATCATTGATCACTTAATCAAGGAGGCCAAATAATTATGAGACAAATTGATTTAGTGGTAATTGGTAGTGGCGCCGCTGGTATGGCCGCCGCCATTGAAGCCAAAAAGAATGGTGTTAATGATTTATTAATCTTAGAAAAAGATGAAAAGCTAGGTGGCATCCTTAACCAATGTATTCATAATGGTTTTGGTTTGACCGAATTTAAAGAAGAATTAACTGGTCCAGAATATTTACAAAGATTCGTTGATGAAGTTAAACGTTTAGAAATCCCATATAAACTAAATGCCCAAGTTATTGACTTAACAAAAGATAAAGTTATTACTTATTCTTCTAAAGAAGATGGTTTAGTTAAACTTCAAGCTAAAGCCATTATTATGGCCACAGGCTGTTATGAAAGAAATGCTGGTGCAATTATGCTTCCAGGTGATAGATGTAGTGGCGTTATTACCGCTGGTACAGCTCAACGTTATTTAAACATCAACGGATTAATGGTTGGTAAACGTGTTGTCATCCTTGGTAGTGGTGATATCGGCTTAATCATGGCAAGAAGATTAACACTCGAAGGCGCAAAAGTCTTATGCGTCAGTGAAATCATGCCATATAGTGCGGGTCTTAACCGTAACATCCAACAATGTTTAATTGACTATGATATTCCTTTATATCTTTCTAGAACAGTATCTAAAGTTATTGGCAAAGATAGACTAGAAAAGGTCATTTTAAGCGCAGTGGATGAAAACCTACAAATCATTCCAAATACAGAAATGGAATTTGAATGTGATACACTCATCCTTTCTGTTGGTTTAATTCCATATGTTTCATTGCTTAACTATATTGATTGTCCAATTAGTTCCACAAAAGGCGCAGTTGTTAATCAATATATGGAAACAATGATTCCTGGTATCTTTACCGCAGGTAACTGTTTGCACGTTCATGACGTTGTCGACTTCGTTAGTCAAGAAGCTCGACTTGCGGGTCGTTCAGCCGCTTTATATTTAAGAAATGAAATTGATAATAACGAAAAGAAAATTGCCATTAAACCTGGACAAAATATATCCTACGTTTTACCACAATTTGTTTTAGAAAATAGTGTGGATGATATCACATTTAAGTTCAGAGTGAGAAAACCACTTAAAGATCAAGTAGTGATGATTAGAAGCGGCGAAACAGTCTTAGGTAAAGTTGTTAAACCTGCTTTAATTCCATCAGAAATGGTAATGGTCAATTTAAGTAAGGATAAATTACAAGAAGTGAAAGATGAAATTGTCATCTCCGTGGAGGACCGCTAAATGAAAGATTTAACATGTATCGTTTGTCCTAGAGGCTGTCGTTTACACGTCGATGATGATATGAACGTCACAGGTAACTTTTGCACACGTGGTGCACAATATGCCATCAGCGAGCTCACTCATCCTGTGCGTACAATCACATCTTCCATCAAGGTCACCAATCGTGATTACACTTTAGTGTCCGTAAAAACCACAAATCCAGTCCCTAAAGATAAAATCTTTGCGGTCATGGAAGAGATCGATAAACTAACCGTTGAAGCACCAACAAGAATAGGTGACATCGTTAAAAAGAACATCCTTGGTCTTGATAGTGATATTGTTATCACTAAAAACATCGACTAATTAAATAGCCTAAGTATTTGCTAAAAATTAGCAAAGTAGTCATTTTGTAAACTGCTTATATCTTTTAATATTAAAAACTTAAAGGTATAATATCTTTAAGTTGAAACATACTAATGAAAGGAGAACGCTGTGGAAGACATTATTAAGGTGTCCGCTTTAGGCGGGCTAGATGAAAATGGCCGTGACTGTTATGTGATTGAAATCAATAATGATATCTTTGTTATTGATGCTGGTTTAGCCTTACCTGATAAAACTATTCCTGGTGTCGACTACCTTTTAGCAAACGCTCAATATCTTATTAATAATAAGGATAGGGTAAAAGCGTATATTATGACTCATGCTCATGATGAAAACATGGGTGCTTTAAAATATTTCTATGATGACGCTCCAGCGCCAATTATTTGTACACGCTTTACCAAACACATTATTGAAACTCAGTTCAATTTCAATACCCTTAGAATTCCATTAGAATTCAAAGTTATTCCACCAACAAGTGCTTTAGAAATCGCTGGTAGAAAGTTACATTTCTTCCAAACTTCTCATAATGCCGCTTATTCCTTTGGTGTGGCGATTGAAACAAGTAAAGGCAATATCGTTTACACAAGTGACTTTATTGTCGACTATTCAGTTAAAAATCCTGCCTATATCTTTGATATGAAGGCATTATCAGTGCTCAGTGAAAGACCAACATTCTTATTAATGAGTGAAAGTAAAGGCGCTAACCACGAAGGTTATTGCTCTCCACATCACCGTGTCACACCTTTAATTGAAAAGTATTTCAGTAATGCTAATAAACGTATCTTTATTGACTGCTTCTGGCAGAACTTCTTCCGTATTAGTGAAATTGTCGATTTATGTATCGAAAACAACAAAAAGATCTTCTTCTATAACGATTTCACTAGAGCGATTATGAAGACACTTATGGAATTCAATCCATCTCGTATCCCAATGGATATGATTGTGTCTAAAGAAGACTTATTAAGAGTAAGAGAACAAGAGCTCGTCATATTAATGCTTGGTAAGGGTGAAGAACTCTACCAAGAACTCATCAGAGTAGTGGACGGCACTAACGAAGATAAACGTATCCGCTTAACAAAACGCGATATCTTCATCAATGCCGGCTTACCGACACCAACATTAGAAACTATTGCGACACGTAGTATTGATTACCTCTATCGTACAGGGGCAGAGGTCGTATGGATTAAAAAGAATCAAATCACCGCGATGCACCCAAGACAAGATGACTTAAAATTCTTCTTATCTGTTTTAAAACCAAGATACTATTTACCAGTTCGTGGTAACTTCATCAACTTAATGGCTAACGCTAAATTGGCGTTATCAATGGGTATTGGACTTAATCACACCAATGTGTTTATCTTAGATAATGGCATGCAGCTTTGCTTTAATGAATTGGGTAGACCATCAATCTTACCTAATAACCCAGCCATTATGCCAACTCACCCAATCTTAGTTGATGGTAGTGGCGTTTCTACTAACGTCGCGGAAAATATCGTTAATGACCGTCGTCAATTATCCGTTGATGGTGTAGTCGTGATTGCGGTCACCGTTTCTATTGAAGAGAAACGCATTATTGCTGGTCCGGACTGTCAGATGAGAGGATTTGTCTACGTTAAAGAAGCTGAACCTCTTCTTAAATCGGTGGCGAATATCTTCGTTGATGAAGTGACAACTGCTTTATCGGTTAACAACACAAACTTCGAAGAAATTAAGGCCAATGCTCAAGAAAGAATACGTCGCTTCATTAAACGTGAAAACGGCCGTGAGCCAATGATCATTCCAATCATTGTGACCCGCTAAGAAAAAGCACTGAAAAAAGTGCTTTTTATTTTACAAAAGTCATTGTCTTATGCGCACGTAGGCACTTATAATATTAATATGGCAAATAAAAAACCTTTCGTGGCAAACAAGAATCATTTTTATATCTTCGTTGGCATAGCCATGTGTCTCATAACTGTCATCTTGTGCCTTAATACAGGTCCAGTTGCCCGTTATGCTGCTTTCCCATTTGTCTATGCTTTCGGCGCTCTTTCTTATGCCTTATTTATCGCTGTTGCAGCGTTAGGCTTAAGATTTATCTTCGCTAAGAAGTTTATCAAAATTAAATTCAATATTTATTTCTTTGCCTCATTAATCCTTATCATCGCTGGATTTATGTTTTATGCACATTTCCAATCAATGGCCACTCTTAATGAAGGCGAATATCTAGCTTTATCCACAAACACTGAACTAAAGACTCTAGACTTTAGAGCGTGGTATGGAAGTTATTTTGGTAACAATTATTTTGATTTTGTTAATACACCAATATTAGGACTATTTGCTGCCCCTTATGCCTCTGGCATCGTTGGCTATTTCCTTATCGCTTTATTTAATAATTTATTTAATGTCTCATTTGGCGCTTTAATCGTCGCTATCATCTTAGCGGTTGTGGCCATCTTACTTTATTTCTTACCTCTTATCCTTCGTGCTATTGGTAGAGAAAAAGAACCAAAAGCTGCAGTGGTTAAAGAAGAACAAGAAGAAACTATTTCTGATATCTCTATGAATAAAAAGGCCCCTCAAAAGGTCAGAAATATTGATGTCATCAAAGAAGCAAGTCAAATCGATCCAGATACTTATGAAAGTGAAATTACTGGTACTCCAAGAAGAAGCGCAGCGATTTCATCTCCAACATTTATCCAACAAGATAGTGGCGCTAATAACTTTGGTATCAATGAAAATGGTACATTTGCGCCAGCTCGTTTCAGAATTGACAATGGTCAACATAACATCCAACAAGAAGAAATCATTCCTGAAACGCAACCAGTTGAACAACAAGAACCAACCAAGAGTGAACAAATGCAACTCGACTTTAATGCTGTTCCTGAAGTTAATGAAGAATTGGTGCAAGCAAAACCTGTTTTTGAAGCTCCGCAAGTGGCTCAACCAGCAGTCGCTCCTACTCCAGCAGTTCAACCAATGCCTGAAGTTAAGCCAATTGAACAACCAAAACCAAGAGAAAGAGTCAAATGGATTCAACCAAGTACTGAAGTACTTAATACATATGAAACTAGTGAACAACAAGCTTTAAATGAACGTGTTGCTAGTGAAAGAAAAGAAGTTATCGACCAAACCATTCAAAACTTTGGTGTTGGTGCTCACGTTGAAGACTTTACTATTGGCCCAAGCGTTACGCGCTTTAATATCGCCTATGATCGTAACGTCTCCGCTCGTAGCGTGAATAATTTAGTGCAAGACATCCAAATCCGTTTAGGCGGTGTTAGCGCGAGATTTGAATCTATCGTTGAAGGCCAATCCTCATCTGGTTTAGAAATTCCTAATGCTTCTGTTACGACAGTTTCATTTAAAGATGTCTATAGTGACTTACCTGATGTTAAGAAACATCCATTAGCCGTGGCTTTTGGTAAAAATATTAAAGGTGAAACAATATTCGCTGACTTTGATGAATTCCCACACATCTTAATTGCTGGTACCACTGGTAGTGGTAAATCCATCTTTGTTAATTCCATCATCGTCACTTTAATCATGCGTAATTCACCAGATGATTTAAAACTCGTTTTAGTGGACCCAAAGAAAGTTGAAATGTCTCGTTATAAAGATATGCCTCACTTACTTTGCCCAATCATCACTGATCCAAATGACGCTAAAACATTAATCGATAGATTATGTAAAGAAATGGAAGAAAGATACATGCTCTTCTCCGATAATGGCTCCACAAACATTAAAGAATTTAATGAAGATGCTCCAGGACTCGGTTTAGAAAAACTTCCATATATCGTTGTTGTATTAGATGAATACGCTGATATCGTTGACCAATGTAAAGAAATCTCAATGCCAGTTGTTTCTCTTGCCCAAAAAGCTAGAGCCTGTGGCATTCACTTATTAATTTCCACTCAACGTCCATCCACTAACGTTGTCACTGGTGTTATTAAAGCTAACTTACCAACTCACGTGGCTTTAATGACTGCAAGTAGTGTTGACTCTATCACCATCATTGGTGAAGGTGGTGCTGAAAAGCTTATTGGTAAAGGCGATATGCTTGTTCAAAGTCCACTCGTCAGCCGTGTTGGTGTTGTGCGTTTACAAGGTTGCTTTATCCATCGTACCGAAATTTCTCGTGTCGTTGGTTATTTAAAAGAACACTATGAAACTCACTATGATGAGAAATTCCTTAACTTAGAAGAAGAGGCCACTCAAGCGGCCAATGAATATATGCAAACCCCAGAATTTAAGGAACATGGTAATACTGAAGAAGAACGTTACCAATCCATTAAAGAATGGGTTATGAGCCAAGAATTCATGTCTATTTCACGTATTCAACGTGAATGTGGTGTTGGTTTTAACCGCGCTGGTAGATTCTTCCTTCGTTTACAAAGCGAAGGGGTAGTTGGCAGTGAAACCGAAGGTAACAAAGGCTGCAGAGTATTAGTGCAAGATAAATTTGGCTCCTCTAATGAAGAAAGTGTCGCCACTAGTGACGAACAAACTTATTTCAGGAGTGATGACTAATGGTTAGTTATTTAAAGGCTAAGTTATTCTCCTGGAGAAGGATTAATGTCGTTTTATTTACCGACATCCCTCGTCCTGAAAAACTCAAAGTTTCTTTATATAAAGAAGACCAACTAGTTAAAAAAGAAACCGCTCATTTTACTTCCATAAACAACATCTATATCTTTGATATCAATCTCGATAAAGATTACGAATTAGGTAAAAACTATCGTTTATTAGTTGGTGATTTACAGTGCACCAATATTGATGTTAATGATGCGATTTATTTTAAAGACTTCGATGAGCGCTTTTTTTATGAAAAAGAAGACTTAGGCAGTAACTACAAAAAAGATGCCACTGAATTTGTGATGTGGGCCCCTTTAGCCAGTGAAGTTAAGATCAAATTAATCTCTCCAAAAGATGAAGTCGTCATCCACGAAATGGTGAGAGAAGATAAAGGTATCTACCGCCTCAAAATAAATGGAAATTTATTAAACTACAAATACCGCTACATCATCAATAACTCTGGTGTGGTCACTGAGGCTAAAGACTTATACGGTAAGGAAGTCAGTTTAAATAGTGAATATTCTGTGGTTATTGATACTGATGCCTTACTTAAAATTAAGAACGTAAAACCAGAAACTACGATCAATAATTATGTTGATGCAGTTATCTATGAAACTCATATTCGTGACCTAAACGAAGGCAATTACAATAACACTGTTAATAAAGGTAAATACGCAGGCTTTGCGGAAACCAATCGTCAAACAGTAGGGGGCAATCCCGCTGGTTTAGATTACATTAAATATCTTGGTTTTACTCACGTGCAAATCCAACCAGTTTTAGATTTTGATTCTAAGGATGATATTAAGACTAGTGACTGGTATAACTGGGGCTATGATACATTATCTTTCTTTGCCTTAGAAGGCAGTTACGCTCTTCATCCAGAAGTGCCTGCTTCTCGTATTTTAGAATTTAAAGAATTAGTTAATAAATACCACGAAAATGACTTAAGAATCATTATGGATGTGGTTTATAACCACATTTATGAATATGAAAACAGTGACTTTGAAAAGACTGTCCCGCATTATTATTTTAGACGTAGAAGAAACCATTATCTTTCTAATGCCTCAGGATGTGGCAATGACTATGCTAGTGAAAGAAAGATGGCTAGCAAAATCATCGTCGATAGTGTGAAATATCTTTTCAAATACTTCGATATTGATGGCTTAAGATTTGATCTGATGGGCTTGCTTGATATTAATACAGTGAAAGCCTGTTATAAGGAAGCTAGAAAGATCAAAGAAGACGCTATCTTATATGGTGAAGGCTGGGATATGGGTGAAGAATTACCTAGCGAAGAAAAGGCCAGTAAAAACAATGCTAGTTTACTTAAAGAATTCGGTTTCTTTAATGATTCATATCGCGACATTGTTAAAGGTCCTTCTTCATCGTTTAATCTTCATGAAAAAGGCTATATATGTGGTAATAATCTTCATGAAAAAGGCTATATATGTGGTAATACTGACTATGTCTTTGGCTTAGATTATGCCTTCCATGCATCCGTATTACCTTTATCCTACCAACCAATGTTTAATACCGCTAATCAAAGCATCAATTATCTTGAATGTCATGATAATAGTACGCTTTTTGATAAATTGCTCGTTTCTAACGCGTTTGAAGAAGAAAAAGTGCTCTTAGATAGAGTGGATCTCGCTAATCACATTTTACTTCTTTCGTTCGGTGTTCCTTTAGTGCACGCTGGTCAAGAGATTGGTCAGAGCAAAGATGGACTAGATAACACCTACAAGACGATAGGCGTCAATAACCTTAACTATCGTCTCATTGATGAACGTTTTGACATGGTCAATCGTTTCCGTCTTTTCAATATCCTGCGGAAGAAACTTGCTTACACACATCTTTTCAAACCAGAAGAGATTAAGAATGTATTTGAAATCTCTCACTGGGACAATGGTGTTTATCTATTGAGTGCAAAGAATAAGAACATCATTGATAACGAAAAGGAATTTGTCATTCTTATCAATCCAAAGGCCGAAAAGATTCCAGTGGAGTTAGATAATTACTACACTGAATATAACGGAGTGGATGATGATAGGGCGACAACAGTAAAAAATAGTCTTCTTCCTGGGTGTTCATTAAAGATGTTATTTCTTAAGAAATAACTAACCAAGGAGAGAGGAATATGATTTCCACCATTACGTTGTTGGGTCAAGCTAGCGACGCTATAGCAGACCATCCTATGTTCCGTTACATCGATATCGAGTCACGTGAACCTTTTGAAGAAAATTCATTCTTCAGCAAAATCCCAGTTATGTACTGGGATAGATCAAGCTCTAATCCATTACTACGTATCCCAAATGGGCATTTTGTGGTAATATTTGGTAGATTAGAGTCTCATCCACAATTGGGACTTTATGTCCTTGCGGAACAAATCCGCCATTTCAGTTCTAACTTAAAAACAAAGTAAACTATGTTCCATTATTCAAGAGCCGTTTTAAGAGTTGGTCCTCGCCTATTAGGCGCGTGTCTTTTCACTTTCAGTAGATGGAATAAACACTTAGACAAAGTGCCATTTGCCATTAGAAACGCTAAATTTAGAAAGCTTTCTAAGCAAATTGCTGATGCTTTACATGTTGATTTGAATATTTTTGGTTTAGAAAATATTCCAACTGAAGGAAACTTCTTTCTAGTTTCTAATCACATGTCTGCTTTTGATCCAGTGCCATTTTTAATCGCAATCGAAAAACCAACCACATTCGTGGGCAAGATGGAACTTGAAAAAGTGCCACTTCTAAAGACCGCTTTAAAAACATTAGAAGTGAAGAGCATGAATAGAGATGATTTAAGACAATCACTAAAAGTGATGTTAGAAGTTGAAGCAGACTTAAAGAAGCAAGAAAGAAACTGGATGATATTCCCAGAAGGCACAAGAATTCGTGACCAAATGCTACCAGTGGCCCCGTTCCATCATGGAACATTTAGACCAGCCCAAAAAGCTAAGGTTACAATCTTACCAGCTGCGACATACGGCACCTTCCGTGTCTTAAAGATGCATCCACAGTTTAAAAGATATCCTGTTTCCATATCATTTCTAAAACCAATTACTCCAGAAGAATATGATGGACTTAATACATCCGATTTAGCGGAAATCACGCGCAATATGGTACAAAAAGAAATTACTTATCACTTAAGACCTCTTGATCACAAGATTATGAGTGAGAATAAAGAAAAAGCGTATAAATTCAACGCTATTCTTTAGAATATTAATTTCTTTCTTAAACCTTTCGGTAAACGGTTCTTAATAATGCGACCATCGCTTTTAGCGATATCGACATTGATACCTTTGTATTTTAAAAGACAATAGCCCTTGCTAGTGTTTTTATTGACGCCTTCGCCAAGGAAATACCTTGCGGTTTCATTTTCATCCATCTCGAAGGCGCTTTTAAACGACTCCACGAAATGTGAGTAGTGGTAATCAAATCTAATATCGCCTTTATCGATTTGACCAACCTTAACGCCATAACGGATAACATTAAGATATTTAACGTTAAATTCTTTACTCATCAAATAGAGATAGTCACCATATTTCTGATAGTGGCTATAGCCATTCGTTGGTATATCGTAAGGCAATTTATTTTTATTTTCTTTAGAAACACTAGGTTTTAAGGTGCCTGGTTTTTTAATTAAACAGATGTAGTGGCCTTCACCTGGAAATAGACTTGGTAATAAATGAACGCCATAAGGTTTAGCCTTACTAACAAAATATAAAGGATTATCCTCGATAGGTTTAATCTCAGCATCAGTATTATTTAATAAATAATCAATGACTTCTTCATCTTCTTCATATGAGAAAGAGCAAGTGGAATAAACCATCTCTCCACCTTCTTTAAGCATCGCATAGGCGATAAGAATGAGTGACTTTTGAATCTCGGCGTATTTCTCTACCTTAGCAAACGACCAATCTTCTTGCATCTCATCCATCTTTCTAAACATGCCACTGCCAGAGCAAGGAGCGTCTAAAATAATCTTATCGAATGTATTTAAATAGTGTTGATAAATACTAGAAAAATCATTATTAACAATAAGAAGATTACCTCTTCCCATTCGTTCAGCATTTTCACTAATAGCGAATGCTCTATTTTTAGCGATGTCGTTAGAAACTATAAGACCTTTATTATGCATGAGAAGAGAGACTTGCATACTCTTACCGCCTGGTGCAGCGCATAAGTCTAAAACGACATCGTTTTCATTTGGATTAAGTAAATATGCTGGTAGCATCGCACTTGGTTCTTGTAAGTAAAAGCAACCAAGTTCATGATAGATACTCTTACCTAATTCAAGTTCGCTTTTATTGTATAAAAAAGCATTAGGAATAATTGGATGTCTCACTAAGTTAGGATAGAGATTAAGAAGAGTGTCCACACTCATTTTTTCTTCATTCAAAAGTAAAGCGTGCTTGCTTTCTTCCTCTAATGACTTAGCAAGCTTATCGATTTCTTCGTCGCTTAGATATGTCTTTAAATGATTTAAAAATTCCACGAAATTATCTTACCCCAACTAAACTATCGTTAGCAATGCAAACAAAGTCTTGAATTAACTAACATGAAACGTTATTATAAAAAATCCTTTTTTATGGTAAACTAAATAGTGAGGTATTGCTTATGAGAATGGTAGATTTAATCATTAAGAAGCGTGAAGGTCACGCTTTAACTCGTGAAGAGATTGCTTTCTGGATTGACGGTTATGTCAATGGTGTCATCCCTGATTACCAAGTCAGTGCGATGAATATGGCGATTCTTTTTAAAGGAATGACTGAAGAAGAAGTCATTAACTTAACTGATTTAATGGAACACTCTGGTGAGACATTAGACTTATCTAATCTCAGAGGTGTTAAAGTTGATAAACATAGTACTGGTGGCGTTGGTGATAAGACCTCTTTGGTCCTTGGACCAATGGTGGCTGCTTGTGGCGCGACTTTCGCTAAATTAAGTGGTCGTGGTTTAGGCCATACTGGTGGTACTTTAGATAAATTAGAATCTATCCCAGGATTAACAATCCAAGTCAATGGCGATCGTTTCATTAACCAAGTCAATAAGATTGGTATTGCTATTGCGGGTCAAACACAATCCTTGGTTCCTGCGGATAAGAAGATGTACGCTCTTAGAGACGTTACAGGTACAGTTGAATCCATTCCATTAATTGCCGCTTCTGTTATGTCTAAGAAATTAGCCGCTGGTACAGACGCTATTCTTTTAGATGTTACTTTAGGCAATGGTGCCTTTATGAAAGATATTAACCAAGCCAGAATCTTAGCGAAATTAATGGTTAAGATTGGTAATGGTTTGAAACGTGATACACGCGCTGTTTTGTCCAATATGGATGAACCTTTAGGTTTAGCGGTTGGTAACGCTTTAGAGGTTAAAGAAGCTATTGCTGCTTTACACGGAGAAGGTCCAGAAGATTTAATGGAACTTTGCTATATCGGTGGTTCTATCATGCTCGAACAAGCACACATCTGTAAAGACTATGAACACGGTCGTAAAATGCTTGAAGAATGCATTAAAGATGGCTCCGCTTTCAATAAGTTCTTAGAAATGGTGGAAGCTCAAGGTGGCGATGTTGAATATATTCTCCATCCAGAGAAGTTTGAAGTCGCTAAAAATATCATTCCTATCTACGCTAAAGAAGAAGGCTATGTTAAGTCTATCGATGCTTTAGAAATCGGTTTATCTTCCATGACCTTAGGTGGTGGTAGAGAAACATTAGACGATGTCATTGATATGTCCGCTGGTATTATGCTCAATAAGAAAGTTGGCGACTACGTTAAAGAAGGCGAAGTCTTATGCTACTTACATTCTAATAAGAATGTTACTTTAATTAACCGTGTCGCTAAAAACGTTTTTGAAGCTTTCAAGATTAGCAAAGAATTCGTTGAAAAACCAAAGGTTGTCTTAGAAGTTATTCAATAATATGAGAGTTGTTTTAACCACCGTATTAAATGCATCAGTCACAATCGATAACAAGGTCTATTCCCAAATTGACCGTGGCTTTTGCTTACTCGTTGGTTTCACTCATAGCGATGATCAAAAACTCGTTGATAAGATGATTGATAAGATTCTTTCCTTGCGTGTTTTCGCCGATGATAGAGGCTTAACAAACTTATCGATTTATGATGTTAAAGGACAGATTATGTCTGTCAGTCAGTTCACTTTATATGCGGATATATCAGGTGGAAGAAGACCATCATTTGTGAACGCGATGAAACCTGATCAAGCTAGAGAATTATATGCTTATTTCAATCAACAACTCGAAAATAAGTTTGGTCCAATTGCCACAGGCATCTTTGGCGCTGATATGAAAGTAAGTAGTGTAAATGATGGACCGTTTACAGTCCTATTAGATAGCGAGGAATTATTTAAATAATATGAAAGTGTTATTAGGTCTTTCTGGTGGCGTTGATAGTGCGGTCTCCGCTTATCTTCTTTTAAAAGCGGGCCATGAAGTGACCGGTTGCTTTATGCGCAACTGGGACGCGCTCGCTAATGGGGACTATTTAGGTAATCCCACAATTAATAACGACCAATGCCCACAAGAAAAAGACTATGATGATGCGCAAAAAGTCGCTGATAAACTCGGTATCAAATTATTAAGAATTGATTATATCAAAGAGTACTGGGATAACGTTTTCACCTATTTAATTAAAGAATACGAATGTGGCAGAACTCCTAACCCAGATATTTTCTGCAATAAATATATTAAGTTTGGACCATTCTTAAAGTACGCTAAAGAACATGGTTATGACGCTATTGCGATGGGTCATTACGCAAAGCGTATTGATAAAGATGGTGTGGCCTATTTGCTTAAGAGTTTTGATAAGAACAAAGATCAAACATATTTCTTAAGTCAAATTAGCCAAGAACAATTATCATTCTGCTTATTCCCATTAGGGGATATTGATAAACCAGAAGTGAGAAGAATCGCTCATGAACTTGATTTAGAATCAGTGATGGATAAAAAAGATAGCACTGGTATATGTTTTATTGGTGAAAGAAATTTCAAAGACTTCCTAAAGAACTACATCCCCGCTCAACGTGGGGATATCATCGATATCGAAGGAAACCGCAAAGTCGGAGAACACGAAGGAGCGATGTATTACACAATCGGTCAAAGAAAAGGCTTAGGTATCGGTGGTATTCACGGAGAAGAAGCCAAAGGCTGGTTTGTCGTTGATAAAGATGTTAAAAAGAATATTTTATATGTCGCCAGTGGTGATGAAAGTAGTTATTTATACTCTAAAGGCTGCACAGTCACTAACTTGAACTGGATTAGTAAAAAGCCAGAAGTTAATCAAAGATTAAACGCTAAGTTTAGATATCGACAAGCTGATAATCCAATCATCATTAAAGAAATAAATGATGAGCAAATCACTTTAGAATTTGTTGAACCAATCAAAGCGGTCACTCCAGGCCAAGCCGCTGTCATTTATGACGGGGATATCTGCCTTGGTGGTGGTCTAATTGATAAAGTTATTAAGTAGGAGACAATATGACAAAAGCTACAAAAGTATGGATGACAATAGCAATCGTCTCAATGGTGGTTTCACCTATTATTGGTATAGTGGGATTATTTGTATTGGGTTCACTTTTTTCTGGCTTTACTAGTTCAGGACGCGTTGTGACATATCATAAGCCAGCTGAGATATTCTCTATGTACAATACAATATTTACTGATTCTGATGGTTCCATCTACTACACGTACGGATCAAGTCTATCGAGCTTACGAAAAATGGATGCAGATGGTAATGTTTCAGTCGTTTCTTTGCCGAATTGTGATAATAATCGGTGGTTGGAAGATATTGGAGCTAACGATCAATATGTGTATACTTCTTCAACTAAATCTGGAACTTATTTAGAATGCAAAGTTACGCTGATGGATCATCAATTTAATGAAATTAAAACGATTGAGCCTGAACATTGTGTTGAAGCAATTGAGATATATGACGGATATATGTATTGCCTTTTTGACTCATATCGAGTTGAAGGTGAAGGCAATTTTAGAAGTGGTATTGAAAAGTATTCTTTGACCACTTACGAAAGAACGCTTGTAGCAGAAGAAATCCATGACAACGACATCGTTAGAGATGGTGAGACGATGATCTACTTCCATCATCGCGGCCCTAACTACGCTTATAAGGATTTGAGAATAGTTAGTAGAGGGATTTTCGAATCGTTTGATAAATATTTTTATTGTTATCATCAAGAATATGGAAAAATTGAAGGCATCAAAGTCAATGACGATTTCCGCATTACCTATGGCAATAAGTCTTTTAAGACACCATTAAATTACGAGCACTACAAAATGTGCGACTATGTTTATATCAAAGGCGATATTTTGCTTTTTGTAGTAAGAGAAATAGTTGACAATCCCGACTGCCCAAAATATGCGGATGACTGTATATGCCGTCATGGAAAGTCAACGCTTATGCGCTTTGATTTAAAGAATGAAACATATCTTGAATCTATTGAATATGATGAACAAACTGTTGTATTAGATTTTGATGAGAACGGTGCTTATTACTATTATGATGGTGGTCTTTACGACCATGGTACATTGTTTGCAAAATGCGAGCCAATAAATACAGCAGGAAAAACCAAAGTCAGCGAGTACGATTATCTAGATTACGATTATGATTATTATCCTGTTATCTATTATCAAGGTCATTTCTATGGTTTTAAAATCATAAGTGAATAAACTTATCAAATATTTATAGTTTTTATCATTTTTTAATGATATATTATTGTCGCAAAGCAGGAAGCTCATATAGCTATTGACCTTTTAGCGAGTGCCGGTTGGTGAAAAGGGCATAAGGAAAATACTATAAAGCCACTTCCGAAGTTTCGGGTAATGCCGACGTCAGAATAACGATTTATTCTTAAATAAGTGCTCCCATAATCATGGAAGAATAAGGATGGTACCGCGGAGAAATCCGTTCCTTAAAGAGGTACTTTTTATTTATTTGGAGGTAATTCTATGAAGTACATGAAAAGTAAAGACATTCGTAGAATGTGGTTAGACTTCTTTGAAAGCAAAGGTCACCATGTTGAACCAGGTTCTTCTTTAATTCCAAAGAACGACCCAACATTACTATGGATCAACGCTGGTGTCGCCGCTTTAAAGAAATACTTTGATGGTAGTGAAATCCCACCAAGCAGAAGAATCACAAACGCGCAAAAATGTATCAGAACTAACGATATTGAAAACGTTGGTGATGCCACTCACTTAACATTCTT
>CACWSI010000019.1 GCA_902763555.1 uncultured Erysipelotrichaceae bacterium
CCTCCAGGTACAGGTAAAACTTCTTTAGGTAAATCCATCGCTAGAGCGTTAGGAAGAAAATTCTTCAAGTGCTCTTTAGGTGGTATTTCCGATGAAGCGGAAATTAGAGGCCATAGAAGAACATATGTCGGCGCTCTTCCAGGTCGTATCATTCAGGGCATGAGAAAAGCGGGAGTCACTAACCCAGTATTTTTACTCGACGAAGTCGATAAACTCGCTTCTAGCTATAAAGGCGACCCTGCTAGTGCCTTATTAGAGGTCCTTGATCCAGAACAAAACAATCAATTCAACGATAACTACGTTGAAGAACCATATGATTTAAGTGATGTTCTCTTCATCTGTACCGCTAACTACTTAGAAAATATTCCTGGTCCATTAAGAGACCGTTTAGAACTCATCCAACTCTCTTCTTATACCGAGATTGAAAAGATGCACATCGCTAAGGAACACTTAGTGGCTAAACAAATTAATCTTAACGGTTTAAAACCAGAACAAGTCGTCTTTGAAGACGATGCCTTAAGATTCATCATCCGTTCCTATACACGTGAAGCGGGTGTCCGTGAACTTGAAAGAAAGATTGCTTCTTGCTTAAGAAAAGTCGCGGTTAACTTTGTTAAGAATCCTGATTGTGGTTTGACCACAATTAACGTTGATAAGGTTAGAGAATATTTAGGTGTCCCAATATTCGAAGACACACAAAAAGAAAAAGAACCACAAGTCGGTGTTGTCACTGGCTTAGCCTATACTGAATATGGTGGCGACATCTTACCAATCGAAGTTAATTACTTCAAAGGTAAAGGCGCTCTCATCTTAACAGGCCATTTAGGTGACGTGATGAAAGAAAGTGCGAGCATTGCCCTTGACTATGTCAAGAGTAACGCTGAAGCCTTCCAAGTTGATCCTGAATTATTCGTTAATAGCGATATTCACATTCACGTTCCTGAAGGCGCTGTACCAAAAGATGGCCCAAGTGCGGGTGTCGCGATGACATGTGCGATTATTTCATGTCTCAGCCATCGTCCAGTTTCTCCAGACGTCGCAATGACTGGTGAAGTCACCTTAAGAGGTCAAGCTTTACCAATCGGTGGTTTAAGAGAAAAATCACTTGCCGCTCTCAGAAGTGGTATTAAGAAAATTGTTGTTCCAAAAGACAACAAGAAAGATGTTGATGAACTTCCTAAGGAAGTTAAAGACACATTACAAATCGTCTTTATGTCTTCTGTGGAAGATGCTGTGAAGGAAAGCTTTGTGCAATGATTAACTTTCTAAACGCGACATTCATCAAATCTTGCCCGAATAGAAATGAAAAACCTCAGGCGCAAAAACCTGAGGTTTTAATCGTTGGGCGTTCTAATGTTGGTAAGTCCAGCCTTATTAATGCCTTAACACAAAAGAAAAAACTCGCCTTTACAAGTAGTAAGCCAGGTCATACTAGATTATTAAATTATTATGATATCGATAATAAATTCTATCTCGTTGATGCTCCTGGATACGGCTACGCTAAAGGAGGCATTGATCTCGATAGATTATTCGCTGAAATGATGTCTTCTTATTTTGATAACAACATGGATTTAAAACTTGTTTTAATCCTCCTTGATGCTAGAAGAGAACTAAGCGAAGATGACCTTGAGATTGTTGAATACGTGAAAGAAAATAGTATTCCTTTTGCCTTAGTCATCACTAAATACGATAAGGTTAATCAAAAGGAAAAGTCCGCTCTTAATAGATACCTAAAAGAAATGGGTCTACATAATGAGCAAGTATTTTATACATCAATACTAAAGAATGATAGTTTATCTCTTTTGAAAAAAGGGATTGAGAATAGCCTTTAATTTAGTATAATGTTATCGTCCGTTGAAGAAGAGGAGTAATCTATTAATCTTCTCATAGAGAATCGAGGATGGTGGAAGCTCGATAGAAGAAGTAGATGAAGGTCGCTTTGGAGGAATCGTTACCTAGCGAAAATAGGTTAATGAAGTGCGTAGAGGATTCTACGAACTAAGGTGGTACCACGCAAGTCGCGTCCTTAGATAGGGCGTTTTTATTTTATAGGAGATCTTATTATGTTAGAAAAACGTTATAACCATCTTGAAGTGGAAAAAGGAAAATACCAGAAATGGAAAGAAGCTGGCTACTTTGCAAGTGGTGATATTTCCAAGAAACCATTTAGCATTGTTATCCCACCTCCAAACGTTACTGGTAAGTTACATATTGGTCACACTTGGGACACAACCATTCAAGACATCATTGTCCGTTATAAGAAGATGCAAGGCTATGATGTTTTATGGCTTCCAGGCATGGACCACGCTGGTATTGCCACTCAAGCGAAAGTCATGGAAAAGCTCAGAAATATGGGTAAAGACGTGACGAAAATCACAAGAGAAGAGTTTTTGAAGTGGGCGTGGGGCTGGAAAGATGAATACGCTAGCCACATCCATGAACAGTGGGCGCAAATGGGTCTTGCTCTTGATTATAACAAGGAAAGATTCACTCTTGATGAAGGCTTAAATTACGCAGTTAGAACAGTCTTTGTGACCTTATATAACAAAGGATTAATTTATCAAGGCGAAAGAATTATTAACTGGGATCCAGTGCAAATGACTGCTCTTAGTAATGTCGAAGTTATTCACCAAGATGACAAGGGTTATATGTATTATTTCAAATACCCAATTGTTGGTAGTGATGAATCCTTAATCGTCGCCACAACTAGACCAGAAACCATGTTCGGTGATGTCTGTGTGGTCGTTAATCCTAAAGATAAAAGATACACAAAATATCATGGAATGAAGGTTATAAATCCTGCTAACCATGATGAATTACCAATTATTTGTGATGAATACGTTGATGTTGATTTTGGTACCGGTGCGATGAAATGTACACCTGCCCATGACCCAAATGACTTTATCATCGGTGAAAAATATGGTTTAGAAAAACCAATCATCTTTAATAAAGATGCCACGATGAATGAAAAGTGTGGTCAATACAAAGGTATGGATAGATTTGTCTGTCGTGAAGCCTTAATTGAAAATATTAAAAAAGAAGGTAACTTTGTTAAACAAGAAGAAATCGTCCACCCAGTTGGTCATAGTGAAAGAAGTAACGCGGTCGTGGAACCAATGCTTTCTAAACAATGGTTTATTAAGATGCGTCCACTCGCGGAACAAGCCTTAGCTAACCAAAGAAAAAAATCCACTAAAGTTAACTTTGTGCCAGAAAGATTTGAAAAAGTCTTTATCCAATGGATGGAAAAAGCTGAAGACTGGTGTATTTCTCGTCAGTTATGGTGGGGTCACCGTATTCCTGCTTATTACAATAAGCATACAGGTGAAGTTAAGGTTTTAATGGATCCACCAAGTGATATGGAAAACTGGGAACAAGAAAGCGATGTTCTTGATACATGGTTCTCCTCACAGTTATGGCCATTCTCCACAATGGGCTGGCCAAATAAGACACCAGACTTAGAAAGATATTTCCCAACTGATGTTTTAGTCACTGGTTATGACATTATCTTCTTCTGGGTTTCAAGAATGATTTTTGAAAGCTTAGAAATGACTGGTCAAAGACCATTTAAAGAAGTTGTTATCCATGGCTTAGTTAGAGATGAACTTGGCCGTAAAATGTCAAAGACATTAGGAAACGGCGTTGATCCAATTCAAGTCATCGCGGATTATGGCGCGGACGCTCTTAGATATTTCTTAACTACTAACAGTACACCTGGACAAGATATGAGATATATCGATGAGAAAGTCCAAGCCGCTTCTAATTATTTAAATAAGATATGGAATAGCGCGCGTTATGTGTTATCTATCCTTGGTGATGATTATAAAGAAAGTGAATTATCCCTAGATAAGATGTCCGCTTTAGACAAGTGGATTATCAATAGACTTAATACCACAATTAGAAACGTCACCACAAATATGGATAAATATGACTTCAATGCGGCTAGTAACCACTTATATAACTTCGTTTATGATGATTTCTGCTCACAATACTTAGAAATGTCTAAAGTCGCTCTAAATAGTGAAAATGAAGAAGTGAAGAACACCACAAAAGCGGTCTTACTCAAGTGCTTGAAGAATATTATTCTTCTCATCTATCCATATACTCCATTTATCGCGGAAGAATTATATTGCTCTTTACCAAGCCATTTAGAATCCATCATGCTTGAAAGCTATCCAAAATATGAAGATAACTTAGTGGATGAATCTAAGGATTATCAAGTTGATCTCTTATTTAACCTTATTAAGGATGTGAGAAACTACAAGATTGAAAACAAATTAGCCCCTAACGCTAGTTTGGATCTCTCTTTATTAGTTAAAGAAGAAATGTTTGATGGTTTCCTTTCCTACCTCAAGAGATTCAGCTTCTCTGAAGTGAAATTATTAAACAAAGATGAACACGTTGAAGGCGAAGCTCATATCTATAACGAAGCGGAACTATATATCGCTAGTAACGTTAATAAAGATGAATTATTAGCTAAGTTAAATAAAGATATCGAAGCTTTAAATAACGAAATCAAACGCTGCGAAAATATGCTTAATAATCCTAACTTCATTAACAAAGCTCCTGAAGCTAAGATTGCACTAGAACGTGAAAAATTAGCCAAGCATCAAGAGAATTTACAAGTTTTATTAGAAAAAAAGAAAAAAATTGCATAATTTTCGGACAAATTTGAAAAAACCTCCCTATTTAATTAATAAGGAGGTCTTTTTTATGACTTATACATTACTCAGCAAAGAAGAGATGCAAAACCACTATGTTGGTGAAGCCATTACAGTGACTGCAGTTATGGCCATTTTATGTGTTGCCATCATGGCAGTAGTGATCTATCGTTTGTTCCGTTCCTCTAAAGGCAGTGCCACTGTCCCAGGCGGTTGGAAATTCTCTTGGAACTAATGAGCAAGATCGATGATTTGCCCACTCTAGATAAGCCACGCGAAAAAGCGGCTAGATTTGGGATTGAAACTTTAAGTGATGAGGAATTATTAGCCCTTATTATCAACGTAGGAACAGTTGGACATTCCTCCCTTGATATTGCAAGAGAAGTACTAAATGACTGTCACTCACTAACGGCTTTATATAACAAACCATATCAATATTTTCATTCGTTTAAGGGGTTAAAGAGAGTGAACGCTTTAAAGCTTGCGGCGACCATTGAAATTGCTAAAAGAATGAATGAAAAAACACGTCTTGTTTATGAAGAAAAAGCGGAAGTAAACAGCGACTCTCTTTACCAGAGATACGCTCTTTCGTTAGTGGGTCAAGCTCAAGAAAACTTTGTTTTAGTTATTCTTAATAAGAATAAACAAATCATTTTTGAGAAGGTTTTATATAAAGGCGATGATGAAAATGTGACTATTTCTCCACGTGAAATAATCAACCTTTTAGTGCTTCATAATGGCTATTATTTTTACCTCATCCATAACCATCCAAATAACTCATTATCTCCGAGTGATTCTGACATCATGTTTACCGAGAAAATTAATAAGAGAGCAGAAAAGATAGGGGTTAAACTTCTTGATCATCTGATTATTGGACAAACAGGATATTATTCTTTTCTCCATTCTAAAGTATTTTCATAATTGAAAATTTCTTTAATTTATTGTTGAACGCTTTTATAACTTATGTTATATTACATGCGTTGTCGCCTCACTAGCTACAACCGCATAGAAAAGGTTTATGAAACTTTATTAAGTACCTTAATAGCGAGTACTTAGTGATTAAACAGAAGGAGGGACATTATGTACGCAATTATTGAAACTGGTGGAAAACAAGTTCGCGTGGAAGTTGGCAGCAAAATCTACGTCGAAAAACTCGATGCCGAAGTCGGTGCAAAAATCACCCTCGACAAAGTGCTCCTAATCGGAGACAAGGCTCTCAAAGTTGGTAACCCATATATTGAAGGTGCCAAAGTTACAGCTAAAGTCGAGAAACAAGGCAAAAGCAAAAAAATCCGCGTCTTCAAGTACAAAGCAAAGGCTAACGAACACAAGACCATTGGTCATCGTCAACCATATACTTGCTTAGTAATCGAAGCTATCAATGCCTAATCATGATTAAAGTGATAATTGGCCGTGCATCTAATAACCAAATTAACTTTTTAGAAGTTAAGGGTCACGCTAACTCAGCTGAATATGGACAAGATCTTGTCTGTGCAGCGGTCAGTGCAGTAGTGACTGGAGGATTCAATAACTTAGTTAACGTTAAAGATTACGAAATTAAGTTAGATGAAGGACATGCATTATTCAAAAGTGAACGTCCATTAGATGCCCATGATGAAGTCGTGATTGAAACAATCGTCTGTGGGTTAAATACCATAGCCGAAACAAATCCGAAGTTCATCGCTATCAAAACCGATAAGTAATTCGGTAGAAAAGAGGAAATAAAGATGTTATTTAAATTAAATCTCCAACTCTTTGCTAGTAAAAAAGGTGTCGGTTCCACAAAAAACGGACGTGATTCTGCTGGTCGTAGACTTGGCGCTAAAGTCGCCGATGGACAATGGTGCCATGCAGGTAGCATTATCTACCGTCAAAGAGGAACAAGAATTTATCCTGGAGTCAATACCAAAAAAGGTAAAGACGATACCATCTTCGCCACATGTAATGGTGTTGTGAAGTATGAACGTTCTGGCAAAGACAGAACACTCGTGAAAGTCGTTCCACAAGACTAATTGTTAAAAAAGAACATTAAGACCACATTTTAGTGGTCTTTTTGTATGCTTTTCTTATATAATAGAAAAGAAAGAAGAATTTTATGTTTATTGATCGTGCAGTTATTGAAGTAAGAAGTGGTAAAGGTGGCGATGGTGCCATTGCCTTTTTACGTGAAAAATATGTCCCAAAGGGTGGACCTGCCGGTGGTAACGGTGGTCGTGGTGGTTCTATCTTTTTAAGAGCCAGTAAAACCATCAATACATTATTCAATTTCCGCCATAGCAAAACCTTCATCGCTAATGATGGTGAAAAAGGCGGTATCAAAAACCAATATGGTAAATATGCAGAAGATGTCATCGTCGATGTCCCAGTGGGAACAGTTGTCTATTTAGAAAAAGACAAAGAGTTCTTAGGTGACTTAAATGAAGATGGCAAGATGATTAGAGTCGCTAAAGGTGGTAGAGGTGGTAGAGGTAACTCCTGCTTCAAGAGTTCCACTAATAGAGTGCCTAAAATTGCCGAAAACGGTGAACCAGGTGAAAGAAAAAGATTAATTCTTGAACTTAAGCTTTTAGCCGATGTTGGTTTAGTCGGTTTCCCAAGTGTTGGTAAGAGCACACTTTTAAGTGTGGTCAGTGCCGCTAAACCTGAAATTGCTGATTATCCTTTTACCACAATTACCCCAAATCTTGGTGTTGTTTCTGTTAAAGATGGTAGTTCCTTCGTGATGGCGGACTTACCAGGATTAATTGAAGGTGCTCACCAAGGTAAAGGATTAGGATTACAGTTCCTTAGACATATTGAAAGATGCCGTGTTATCGTTCATGTCATTGATTTATCTGAAACAGGTAGAGATCCTTATGAAGACTACCAAGTCATTAATAATGAACTCAAAGAATATGGCTTTGCTTTAGATAAACGCCCACAAATCATTGTCGCTAGTAAGATGGATGAAGAAGGGGCTAATGAAAAGCTTAAAAAATTAGAAAAACAAATCGGAAAAGAAATTATTCCAATCAGTGCAATCACTGAAGAGAATATCGATAAACTTCTCTATAAATGTGCGGAAGTTCTAAAAGAGACTCCATTATTCCCACTTTATGACGCTAAAGAAGAAGATCTTGACCATAAGACCTATACTCTTGAAGATGAAGAACCATTCTTCACTATTAGAAGAATTGATGCTCATACTTGGTCTATTGAAGGTGAAAAGATGCTTAAGTTCTACCATATGACTAACATTTCCACTGATGAAGGTATGATGGTCTTAATGAGTAAGATTCGCGCTCTTAGAATTGATGACGAATTAGAAAATAGAGGGGCAGAAGATGGCGATACTGTCATCCTTGATGACTTCGAATTTGAATACGTGAGATAGTTATGAAATTAGAACAATACTTAAAAGAAATCGAACAATTCCTTAAGGAATATATTGAAAAAGCCCACTGCAAAACATATGTACTTGGTATTTCTGGTGGTGTTGATTCTTCTTTATGTGCGGCTTTAGCCAGAAACGCTGTTGGTAAAGACCGCTTATTATGTTTAATTCTTCCAATTGAAAGCCATAAAGCAGATGAAGAAGACGCTTTGCTTCTAGCAAAAGAATTGGACTTAAACTATGAAATCGTTGATGGTAGTGAAATCTTTAGAGGATACGTTGATACCTTTAAGAAACTCGGCCAAGATTTCGATAGAAGCACTTTAGGTAATTTAAAAGCGCGTATTAGAATGAGCATTTTATATGCTTATGCGCAAAAATATAATGGTTTAGTTATTGGCACAGATAACGCTGATGAAAGATATACAGGCTACTTCACTAAGCATGGTGATGGGGCTGCTGATATTCTTCCTATCGCGCATTTATTAAAAGGCGAAGTCGTGGAAGCAAGTAAGCTATTAGGTATTAGCAACCATTTAGCGGAAAGAGTTCCAACAGCGAGTCTATTTGAAGGCCAAACTGATGAAAAAGAAATGGGTGTAACCTATAAAGATTTAGATGCTTATATCTTAGGTGGGAAGGTTGATGAAGAAGTTGAATTGCGCATTCAACATCTCCATAAGATTAGTGAGCACAAAAGAGTGCCTACACCTATGCCAAAAGAGTTTGATAGAGGTGAATAAATGAAGGTTAATAAATTAGAGGTAATTTTCATATCTAGTTTATTAAGCGCGCTTGCTGTTCTCCTTTTTCTTGTTCTATTTATCATCGTTAATTTATAAAATTAAGGAAGGTAATTACTATGATTTATTCTTTAAAAGGCAGAGTTTTAATGACTGATGGCGATACCGTCATTGTCGATGTTCGTGATGTCGGCTACCAAGTTTTAGTCAGCCATATTAGTGACTATGAAGTTGGTCAAGAAGTGTTTTTATATACATATAATGTTATTAGAGAAGATGAACAATATCTCGTTGGCTTCTCATCTTTAGATGAAAAGAAAGTCTTCTTATCTTTAATTAAAGTTAAAGGTTTAGGTCCAAAAACAGTTATCGGTGCTTTAAGCGCCACAACAGTGGATGGAGTCAGAAATGCAATTGCCTCTAATAACGTGGCTTATTTAAAGAAGTTACCAGGCATCGGCGCGAAAGCCGCTAGCCAAATCATTCTTGATCTAAAAGGTGAATTAACTGGCACTAAAGGTGATCCAGGTGTTTATGATGAAGTGTATGAAGCCTTAAAAGAATTAGGCTTTAAAGGAGCGGCTATTGACCGTGTTTTAGCGACCATCAATGAAAAAGATGCTGCCCCTGAAGAAATCTTACGCTTAGCTTTAGCTAAATTAAGGAAATAATATGTCCAGATTATTAGACGCTAATAGGAATAGTAACGAAACACAAGAGGAGTTATCACTTAGACCGCAAACTCTTGATGAATACGTTGGTCAAAAAGACTTAAAGGCCAATTTAAAGGTCTTTATTGGTGCCGCTCTTCATAGAGATGAGCCATTAGACCATATTCTTTTTTATGGCCCTCCAGGTTTAGGCAAAACAACCTTAGCCTATGTTGTCGCTAATGAGATGCACGCTAACATCCATTTTGTTAATGGTCCAGCCTTAGAAAAACCTGGTGATTTAGGGGCAATTTTATCTAATTTAAATAAAGATGGTGGAGACATCCTTTTCATCGATGAAATCCATAGACTTCCACGAATTGTGGAAGAAACGCTTTATAACGCCATGGAAGATTTCAAATTCTCGGTCGTTATTAACCGTGATACAAGCGCGAGAACTTTAACTATTGATTTACCACCTTTCACACTCATTGGTGCGACCACCCGTGCGGGTAATTTAAGCGCTCCTTTAAGAAGTAGATTTGGTATTTCTGAAAAGCTCAATTTCTATGATATTGATGAATGTGTCGCTATTGTCAAAAGAACCGCAAAAGTCTTTAATACCACAATTGAAGATGCCGCGGCTTTAGAAATTGCTAAACGTTCTCGTGGTACACCTCGTATTGCTAATAGATTATTTAGAAGAGTGCGCGACTTTGCTAACTACGCTGGTCAAGATCACATTACTATCAATGATGCTTTACAAGCATTAAAAGCCTTAAAAGTGGATGAACTTGGTCTTGATGATGTTGATATCAAATACTTAAAAACCATCATTGAAAGATTCAAAGGTGGACCAGTTGGTTTAGATACTTTAGCAAGCGCAATTGGGGAAGAAATTGATAACTTAGAAGACGTTTATGAACCATATCTTCTTCAAATTGGGATGATTGATAGAACCGCTCGTGGACGTGTTGCCACAGAGAAAGCTTATAAGCATCTTAAAATTGGTCACCAAACAACATTATTTTAATAATGTTATAAATTAACTAGTTAAATTGGAACAAGACTCGTCTTGTTCTTTTATTTTCTCATTTACTCATACAAATATATTGAATTACTTATGTAATTAGAGTATATTATTCAATGACGTCGCCTTACGAGCGAATGCACATACACGTATTAGGAGGAATAAATATGCGTAGATTATGGTCACATATTGTCATAGCGGCTACTTCGCTATTGATGGTTGGGGCAACATTTGCCACCGTAGTTACAAATATGAACAGTAATATCGAATTCGAGAGAGGTCGTGAATTAACGTTCCGCATCAACGCAAAAGATGATGATGGTAATCCAGACAAAGACTATGAATTCACCGATGATGAAGCTGTTAAAGAAACCGCAAAAATCATGGAAAAGAGATTAGCAACTGCTGATATCTCTCGTTATAAAGTTGAAACCGCTGGTTTTGATACAATTAAAGTTTCTTTCGTTCAAGATACAGATCAAGAATACGAAATTATTCAAAACTACCTTTCATTTAATGCCAGTTTGGCTATCTCAAACTCAAAGGAAACATATGCTTTAGCAACTGAATTCCTCGACACAAATAAAGAAGCATATTGGACCAGTGATAAGGGCTATCCAACAATCATCATTCCAATCAATTATGATAACGAATTATTCCAAGCTGTTTATACAGAAGCTAAGGAAATGAGTGATAACAATACTGGTGAAGTCGAAGAACAACACCAACACGAAGAAGGTGAAGAAGAGGAAGAAGAAGCCAAGAGACATGCTTACCTCTACCTTTGGTACGACTACATCGAAGACTATTACTCATATGATAAAATCAATCAAAATTCTCAAGATACATATGATGCCGCTATCGCTAGCAAAGTCTTAATGACTTTCGATGCTGCTGATCCATTCTTAGATGAAGAACATACCGCTTTAAGAGCTTATGTCCAACCAGAAGTTGGTGATGATAGTAAAGTCTCTCCTGATGCTTTAAGAAAAGCATTCAGAAACGCTAAATACTACGTGAACTTACTCAATGCTGGTCAAATGGAATACCATGTTGACTTCATGTTCTCTAAGACCGCTAACTTATTTGTTGAAAGCTTAGTGGAATTAGGTACACATAAGACCATTGCCTGGAGTAGAACATTCATTGCTACAATCGTGGCTATCGCTGTCATTAGCTTATTACTTATCTACTTCTATAGATTAGGCGCTAGTGGTATTGCAGTGACAAGCATTATTGCCACATTCTTAGGCTTCTTATTCGTCGTCTTATTAGGCGCTGAATTCAATGTTGCTGGTATGGTTGGCTTAATCGCTTTAGGCTTAATCAGTGTCTTAAGTGGTGTCATCTATATGCACAAATTCAAAGAAGAATGTTACCGTGGTAGAACTCTTAAAAAAGCTAATACAGAAGCTGCTAAGAAGTCCTTATTACCAATCGTTGACTTACACGTTGTTTTAGTGGCGATGGGTGTGGCTTGCTACTTATTAGGTGGCGTTATGATGAAATCATTCGCTGTCGTTAGCATCTTAGGTGGTGTTGTTTCCTTATTATTAAATCTCATCTTCTTACGTGGCATGGAATGGCTTGTCACAAACGAACAAGGTTTAGCTGGTCGTTATGACTTATTCGATGTCAGTAAAGATCAAGTCGCTGATGGTTTAGAAGAAAGCAAAGAAAAATACGAAGGCGCTAACGCTGATAAAGACTTCACAAAGCATAAGAAACCAGTTGGTATCCTTGCCGCTGTCTTATTCGTCGCTAGTGTGGCTTCTATGATCGTCTTCGGTATTGCGCAAAAAGGCGCTATCTATAGTTCAGATTCCCCATATGGCAATAGCCAAGTCTATATTGAATATGTCAGTGAAGTTGCTGGTAATACAACATTAACTTCCGATGTTAAAGAAAGAATTGATGCTATTTTAGACAATGCCTCTTTAGAAGGCGCAAGTTTAAAAGAAATTACTGAACTTGATACATATGAATACACCTCTAAGTACGATACCACTGCAAGTGGTACAGCTACTGTCTACTATGGTTACTACATCATTAACTTCAATAAGCCATTGAAGGGTGATGAAATGATCAAATATGGTGATTTAAATCCAATCGCCGTTAGCGAATTCTTCACTCTTGATGAATTAAATAACGCTAGTGGTGCAAACCTCAATATGCCTGCTAATGTTAACGTTTCCTTAAAGGATTCTGTGAGAATTAGTGCGGATCAACCTTCTGTCACATCCTTAATCATCGCTACAAGTGTTGGTTTAGGTATCAGTGCGGTTTATCTCTTACTCCGTTACCGCTTAAGCCGTGGCCTTGCTTCCTTAATCGTAAGCTTTGGCGCCACTGGTATCAGTGCTGGCTTATTTGCGATGTTAAGATTCTTACCAGTCACTTCCTATGCTGGTTTAGCGATTCCATTTGTCGCCATCTTCTCTTTAGCGGTTGGCATTATCTTAATGAATAAAGAAAGAGATATGATTCTCGATGATCGTAATAGAGACAACTCTGTTGAAGCAAGAAATGCAATGATGATTAAAGCTACTGCTTTAGCCTCAACACCAATGACCATCGCCTTCATTATGGCTTTATACCTTGGTGTTAACTTCTTCGGCTTCATGTTCACAAATGTCTCATACATCTTCTTAGCCGTCATCTTAGGCGTGAGCATTGCTACAGGCCTTACACTTGTCTGTTTCGGTCCATTAGCCCAAGTGTTCTTTAAAGCCTTCCATGGCGTTAGAATCATCAAACCAAAAGCCAATAAGAAGAAAGCACGTCCAGTACGTGTCAACAAATCTGCGGAACCAGAAGAAGCAATCTTCATTGGCATTAACGATTAATTAATGAAAAGGCTGCTTTATAAGCGGCCTTTATTTTATAATAATATTAATTATGGAAAGTTTACTCAATCGACTTCTAACATATTTTCAAATTAGTGAAAGCGAATATCAAAAACTCCTCGCTCCGGTGAGTGAAGAGAATTTCGCTATGGGTCACTCTTTTAAAGACATCGATAAATGTGTCGAAGTCGTAAGAAGTGCAATGAAAGAAAATAAGAAGATTTATATATATGGGGATTATGACTGCGATGGCATCATGTCGATCTCTATTTTAGTTAAAATGTTTTCTTATCTTTCTTATCCAGTGAGCTACTATGTTCCTAGCCGTTATCTCGATGGATATGGCTTAACCCTCAAACACGCGGAAGAAATCGTTAAAAATGGTTATGATTTATTAATTACCGTTGATAATGGTGTGACCGCTTTTGAAGGCATTGAATATTGTAAGAAAAACGGCATGCAAGTCTTAGTCTTTGACCATCACCAAACCGATGAAGTTTTACCTATTGCTGACTATATTCTTCACCCAGTAGTTTCTAACTTTGGTGAAACCCCCACAAGTGCGGGTTTTGTGACCTTTATGTTTGCTAAAGAATTCTTAGGAAGATATGACCAATATCTCGCCACTTTAGCGGGTATCTCTGTGGTCTCAGATATGATGCCAATTAGAGAATATAATCGTAACTTATTAAAACTAGTCATTGAAGAGTATGAAGAAGGTCAATTCTTTAATATAGATTTATTAAAAGAAAAAGAAAGCTTTACTGAAAGCGCGATTGGCATGAAAATCGCCCCAAAAGTCAACGCTGTTGGCCGTTTAGTGGAAGATGAGGATTCTCTTATTAAAACCGTACAATTCTTCACTAGCGAGGACAAAAACCTTCTTTTAAACTACAATGAGTGGATTAATTCCGTGAATAGTGAAAGAAAAGAAATCACTAAAATCGCGACTGAAAATAGTAAAGAAGTTGATACAAGTAAAGCGGCAATTATCGCTCGCTAAAAAATATCTAAAGCCAACGATCATCTTTGCCTTAGACGCTAGTGGTGAATATTATAAGGGCTCATGCCGCGCTCCTAAGGGCTTTAATGTTGTTGATGCCTTTAACAAATTAGATAAATATATGCTCACTGCAGGTGGTCACGAATCCGCGGGTGGTTGTTCAGTTAAAAAAGAGTTATTTGATGAATTTAAAGAAGCCTTTATTGAGCTAGCCGCGCAAACAGAAATAAAAGAAGAAAGACCACAAACAATTGATTTGTATTTAAACGAAATTACTCGTGAAAATTATGATTTAATTCAATCATTTTCTCCTTTTGGAGAAATGTGGCAATCTCCTAAGTTCAAATTATCACGTATTAGAACGCAGTCTTTAATGTATTCTCGTGATACTCAACATATTTTAACAAGCATCGGTCAAGCCGCGAGATTAACAGGCTTTTATTTCCCAAAAAGTGAAATTAGCCAATATCAATTTGTCGATATGATTGGTACATTTAGATTATCAACGTATTACGGTAAAACCACCGTGGAATTTTTAATTAGTGATATTTATCAAAGCGAAAAATAAATTTTGTGTCATAATATTTCTATGAAAAAGTCGAAATTATTACTTCTCCCATTAGTGATTGTTCTTGCTGGTTGTAATAACCAAATAGAAATTGGTTTTTCTAATGGTGACACACATTCCGCTGGACCAGATCGAGAAACATCATCTAAAGAAGGTGGTGTGATTAGCTATTCTTATATGAATAACGCTACTTTAGATAATACTGGCTTAAGCAAAGCGACTTTAACATTTGCGAATATTAACACTTCAAAAAGTGATATCGAAGATAAAGAACTACTCATGACTTACTTAAGCGTGGACCAAGACATCTTAACAGGTGTTGATAATCCGCATTATGTGAGCACTAAAGATGATGGTACTTTCTTCGTAGGTGCGGATTCTTCCTATGTCGATGGCATGATCACTTTATATTTCAACGTCAATATTAAAAATATTGAAATAACCGCTAAACCATATTATTCAATCTCTACAGCCTTCAACGAAGAAACTTTAACTATAGACCATGAAGTCTGTGTTGCGGTAAATAATACTGGTTACATTAAATTAAAAGAAGAAGTTAATGAAGAGAATAAAGAAGTTTCTTCTAGTAAACTTAGCTACCATTTAGAAGAAGCCGCAGGAGCGGTCACTATTAAAGTTGGTAAGCGCCGTGCAATTTTCGAGAAAATTGACTTATACTATTAAATTAATAAATTATTAACGCGTTTGGTATTGTTTTAACATTTTGATATGTTAAGATTTTTCCAATAGAGATTTTATTATGTTATTCGGAAGGTACATTAATCGTTATTATCTCAAATATGGCTGGCTGTTTCTTATCGGCATCCTGGCTTTAATCGCGGTCGATTATATCCAACTTAAGATTCCTGAATATCTTGGTGAAGTCGTTTATATCTTAGAACATAACGGTGACACTAACCGCATCTTTACCTTAGGTATATATGTCTTAATCGTCGCTGCAGGGATGTTTGTGGGCCGCTTCATTTGGCGTATCGCTTTATTTAATGCTTCTTTCCGTATTGAGGCTGACCTCCGCCATAAGATGTTTTTAAAGGCAGAAGCCTTACCAAGACAGTTTTATCATGACACGAAAGTCGGTAGTGTGATGAGCTGGTTCACTAATGACTTAGAAACAATTAGTGATCACCTTGGTTGGGGCACAGTCATGATTGTAGACTCATTATTCTTGTCTGTCCTTACTATTGTAAAGATGATAATGCTTGATGGCATCATGTCTTTTATTTGTTTTATTCCAATTGTTTTAATCATTATTTGGGGTGTCATTAATGAAAAATTCATGGCCATGAAATGGGATGAAAGACAAAAGGCTTATGATGAACTCTATGATTTCTCACAAGAAAATTTCACTGGTATTCGTGTTATCAAAGCCTTTGTTAAAGAAACAAAAGAAATCCATGCTTTCGCTAAAGTCGCTAAAAAGAATGCAAATGTAAATATCTCATTTGCCAGATTATCCGTCATCTTTGATGTCATTATTGAAATCATTATTGCCCTTATGATGGCTATCGCCCTCATCTTTGGTGGCTGGTTTGTTTACGCTTTTAACCATGGAAGTGCGATTACTTTATTTGGAGTCACCGAAGAAATCACTCCTGATAAATTAATCGTCTTTATTGGTTATATGGATATTCTTATTTGGCCAATGATTGCTTTAGGTCAAGTCGTACCGATGTATTCTAGAAGTAGAGCCTCTTTAAAGAGAGTGAGTGCTTTTTTAAGTAGCGAAATCAATGTTAAATCACCCGAAAATGCGGTGAAGTTAGAACAAGTTGAAGGCAATATTACTTATCGTAATTTTAGCTTTTCTTATCCAACATATGACTACGCTAACTTAAAGAACATCAATCTAGAAATCAAAGCCGGTGAGTCTATCGGTATCGTTGGTAAAATCGGTAGTGGTAAAACAACTTTAGTTAATGTCTTATTAATGATGTATAACGTTGAACCAGGTACTTTATTTATCGAATATTGATTCTCTTAGAGATCATATCGCTTATGTCCCACAAGATAATTTCCTTTTCTCTGATTCTATCGAACATAATATTAATTTCGGTCTAGAAAGCGGTACTGAAGAAACTGCCAGAATGGGTGCCATATTCGCGGGTGTTGATGATGATGTTCGTGGTTTTAATAAGGGCTACCAAACTGTCTCAGGTGAAAGAGGCGTAACTCTTTCTGGCGGGCAAAAACAAAGAATCTCAATCGCTCGTGCTTATGTTAAAAATGCACCTATCTTAATCTTAGATGATTCCGTTAGTGCGGTAGACACTAAAACAGAAGAAACAATTTTGCATAATATCACTAATGAAAGAAAAGGTAAGACCACTTTAGTGGTGGCATCTCGTATTCAACAGTTTCACAGTTAGATAAAATTATTGTTTTAAACGATGGTGAAGTCGAAGCTTTTGACACACCTCATAACTTGTTAAAGATTTCTCCAACTTATCAAAAGATGGTGAAACTTCAAGAACTCGAAAGCGAAGTGGAAGGAGGTAATAGCTAATGAACGATGATAATGAGAAGCTTTTTGGCGATAAAAAGATTCCTTTTAAAGTGATGATGAAGCGCATTGGCCATTACGTCATTCCTGAATGGAAAGCTTTTGCTTTTGCCTTCTTCTTAATCTTATTGAATGTCGGTGGTGATATCTTGTTACCACTTATCATCAAACAGTTTGTTGATAGTATTGCCGTGACTAAAGAAGCACCAATAATTATGACTTCGCTTAGTACAATTCTAGGCATATCTTTTGGCTGGCTTGCGTTAAGTATTTTGTCACAAACATTCATTTACTTTGAGAGTATGATCCTTCAAAAGGCTGGTCAAAGAATTGTCTATAAACTAAGAATGGAAGTCTTCACGCATATTGAAAACATGTCCCAAAATCAGTTCAATATGATGCCTGTGGGCTCTTTAGTCACGAGAGTCGCTAACTATACGACATCAATGAGTGATTTATTCACTAATGTTTTGGTTATGTTACTACGTAACATTTTGACCATTATTGGTGTCTATATCATCATGTTCATCTTGTCTTGGCAGCTTTCTTTAATTCTCATGGCCTTTGTCGCTGTCGTCTTTGTGGCCTCATTTATCTTTAGAAATATCGTCACCAAGTTATTCCGTAAAGAAAGACAATACACCAGTGATATGAACACATTCCTTAATGAGAATCTTTCTGGTATGAAGATTATTCAAATCTTTAACCAACAAAAGCGTAAGGAAAATGAATTCAATGTTAAGAACAAACAATTAAGAAACACTAAGTTTAAAGTCTTAATGGCCTTTGCTGTTTACCGTCCGTTTATCACATTTGTCTATTTCTCCGCTTTAGCGGTCACCTTCTTCGTGGGTATTAAGCTTAACTTTACTCCAGGCATTATCGTGGCTTTCTACAACTATTTGAACAGGTTCTTTAACCCAGTACAGAATATTGCGGACCAAATCAATCAAATTCAAAAAGCCGCATCATCTAGTGAGAGATTATTTAACCTTCTTGATGTACCTCCAGAAGTCTTAGATAAGCCAAATCCAATCGTTATGGATCATTTTGAAGGACGTATTGAATTTAAAAATGTCTGGTTTGCTTATGAAAAAGATGAATGGATCCTTAAGGATGTCTCATTCGTAATTGAACCTCGTCAAACAGTCGCCTTTGTGGGCGCTACCGGAGCGGGAAAAACCACAATTCTATCTTTGATAGTGAGAAATTTCTCCATCCAAAAAGGTCAGATTCTCCTCGATGGTGTGGACATTAATGATATTGAAATCCATTCTTTAAGAAAAGCCGTGGGACAAATGCTTCAAGACGTTTTCTTATTCACTGGCACAATTCGTAATAATATTACCCTTCATGATGATGAATACAGTGATGAAGAAATCAATAAAGTTTGTGAATACGTGAACGCTGATAAGTTTATTAATAAATTAGATAATGGCTTAGATACCGAGGTCTTAGAAAAAGGTGAAAACTTCTCCCAAGGTCAAAGACAACTTCTTTCGTTCGCGAGAACTGTTTTGCATAAGCCACAAATCCTTATTCTTGATGAAGCGACTGCAAATATCGATACAGAAACTGAAAAGCTCATCCAAGATTCTTTAGAAAAGATTAAAAATATCGGCACAATGCTTGTCGTGGCCCATAGATTAAGTACAATTCAAAACGCTGATCAAATCATTGTCTTAAATAAAGGTGAAGTCATTGAAAAAGGTACGCATCAATCCTTACTTAGACAAAAGGGCTATTACCACAAGCTCTATCTTTTACAGTTCAAAAACGACTAGTTTGATACCTCTTTATTAATATGTTTTCTTTATTTTCTTTTGAAAATTAAAGGAAATGATTTAAGATAATAGGTATGGAAAATAAGAAACCTCCCGTTAATGGTGGCTATCCACTGCACACTTTTCAAGAAGTAGAAGATATCTATATGCTTTACATCTCTTCTCCTGAGGACAGAAGAAGAATCGAAGAGGCATATAATTTTATTATTGAAAAGCATCAAGGCCAAACAAGAAAAAGTGGTGAACCTTATTATCATCACCTTATTGAAGTTGCCTATATCTTAGCAAGTCTTCAATCTGGTCCTAATACCATTATCGCTGGTTTATTGCATGACGTTGTCGAAGACACTGATGTCACTGTTGAAGATATCAAGAAGAGGTGGGGTGAAGAAGTCGCTCGTATCGTTGATGCTTTAACAAAGATTCAACGTTTAAAATTATCCAAAATCACTAGTGAAGAGTTTGAAGCGGAAGACCACCGTAAGATTTTCATTGGCATGGCTAAAGATATCCGTGTCATTTTAATCAAGCTCGCTGATAGATTACATAACTTAAGAACATTAGGCGCTTTATCTCGTGAAAGACAAATTGCTATTTGTAAAGAAACAATGGAAGTCTTCGCGCCTATCGCTGAACGTCTAGGTTTAGACATCATCAAAGGCGAAATGGAAGACTTATGTATTTCTTATCTTGAACCTGAGAAATTCGCTGAAATCAAGCGTTTACTTAGTAAAAAGACTAAGATTTTACAAAAGTCACTTGATGGTTTAAAGAAAAGAATAGCTGATGTCTTATTTGAAAAGAAGATTCCTTTTGAAATCTCATCTCGTGTCAAATCCATTAACTCTATTTATCGTAAGATGTACATCAAAGGCCATCCTTTTGAAGAAATCTACGACATTTTAGCGTTACGTATTATTACGGAAACTGAAATTGAATGTTATGAAATACTTGGTTTGATCCATCAAATGTATAAGCCAGTTCCTGGTAGATTTAAAGATTACATTGCGATGCCTAAACCAAATATGTATCAATCATTACACACCACAATCGTCGGTGGTGATGGTAACTTCTATGAAGTCCAAATTAGAACTAAAGAAATGGATAGCATCGCCGAAACCGGAATTGCCGCCCACTGGGCTTATAAAGAAGGTGTCTATAACTCCCAACAAGAACAAAAAGAAATCGAAAATAAACTGCACTGGTTTAGAGAATTTGTCTCCTTATCAAGCGAATCAGAAAACGATAACGCCTCTGAATATATGGACAATCTCAACCGTGATATCTTCGAATCACATATCTATGTGTTCACCCCAAAAGGTAAGGTCGTGGAACTGCCAAGTGAAAGTACACCAGTTGACTTTGCCTATCGTATCCATACGAAGGTGGGTGACCAATGTACAGGCGCTCTTGTTAATGGCGTGATGGTGCCACTTAACACTGTCCTTAAAACCGGTGACATGGTGGAAATCAAAACCAATAAGAACTCACCAGGACCAAGTGAAGGTTGGCTCGACTTTGTCGCTTCTAGCTCCGCAAAAACTGCGATTAAAAAATATATCGCTAAAAAGAACGCTGAGATGATGAGGGAAGATAGAATCGCTAAAGGTAGACAAAGCTGTGTTGATGCCTTCCATGAACGCGGCATTGAAGAAGATGAAATGATGAAACTTCTCGATACCGATAAAGTCTTGGATTATTACAATTTCCAAGATGTTGACTCATTATTTATCGGTGTCTCTGGTAGAAAACCAACCGCTAGTGCGCTTATCGATTTCTTAAAGATTAAGCGTCCAGTGAGCTTAGAAGTCAACTTCACAAAACGTAAAACTGATAAAAACGATCATTGTCCAGTCTATATTAAAGGTGCTGGTAAGATTGCGATTGCTTTAGCAAATTGCTGCACACCAGTCCCAGGAGACGACATTATCGGCTATATTACACGTGGTAAGGGCATCAGCGTGCATAGAAAGAACTGCCCAAATATCGCTAACGAAAAAGAAAGATTAATTGATGTCTATTGGAGAGACGATATTGAATTTGCGACTTATCCTGTGGATATCATCATCGAAGCGAGTGATAGAAATAACTTGCTCATGGATGTGATGGCGGTCTTCCAAAACGCGAAAGTGGGCGTGAATAACTTACATGCTCGTAGCAACAGCCAAAACTTATCCGCGACAATTAGCGCGACTATCATGGTTAGCGATGCTAAACGTCTGCATGATATCTTTGTTTTGTTAAAAGGTATTACCGGCGTTTATCGTATTGACCGTGTCATTCATTAAGGAGAAAAGATATGTTAACAAATAATGTTAAAGGTACTCACGACATCATTGGTGAAGAAGCCAATGGTTTCGCTTATATCGAAAATGTTTTAAAACAAATTTGTGAATTATTCGCCTATAACGAAGTTAGACCTCCAGTTATGGAACATAGCGAACTATTTGTGCGTGGTGTGGGTGAAGGTAGTGACATTGTCCGTAAGGAAATGTACACATTTAACGATAAAGCTGATCGTTCCATCACCTTACGTCCGGAATTTACCGCGGGCATTATGCGTTTAATCGTGCAAAATAAATTATTAGCGACAAACGAACTTCCATTTAAGGTTTATTACTGTGGCCCTGTCTTCCGTTATGAAAGACCACAATTAGGTAGATATAGACAGTTCAACCAATTCGGTGTGGAAGCAGTGGGCAACAACACTCCTGAAATCGATGTTGAAGTCATCACCTTAGCGTATACCATCTTAAGTTCTTTGAACTTAGAGAACGTTAAAATCGCGATTAATACTTTAGGCGATGATGAATCACGTAATGCTTATAAAGAAGCACTTAAAGCATATTTTGCTAAGCACTTAGATAAGATGTGCCCAGACTGCCATTCTCGTTATGAACTTAATCCTTTAAGAATTCTCGACTGTAAGGTCCCAGAAGATCAAGAAATCGTTAAAGGTGCACCTAAGATGAAGGACTATTTAAGTGACGCTGCTAAAGCAAGATTTTCTAGAGTCCTTGAATTATTAGATGCTTTAGATATCCCTTACGAAGTAGATGATACTTTAGTGAGAGGCTTAGACTACTACGCTGAAACCGTCTTTGAATTCCATTACATCTCTAAGACCGGTAATGATTATGGTGCGATTGGCGCTGGTGGTCACTATGATAAGCTCGTCAAAGAAATCGGTGGTCCAGATGCCGCTGGTGTGGGATTCTCTTTCGGTGTTGAAAGATTATATTCCGTTCTTAAAGATGATGAATTATTACCAGATAATATCAACACAAATGTTGAAATCTATGTGATGCCATTAGGGGCTGAAGCCAAAACTATGGCCCAACAAGTCGCTAGTGAACTTAGATTATCTGGTTACCGCACTGATATCTGCTTTGAAGATGTCAAACTCGGTAATATGTTTAAGCGCGCTGAAAGAAAAGGCGCGAAGTTTGCCATTATCATTGGTGAAGATGAGGTTAGCAAACAACAAGTTGTTATTAAAAATCTAGAAACAACTGAACAAAAGAGTTGTGAACTAGATAAATTAATAGAAACCATTTCCACTGAAATGGGTGAAGAATTTTGTGATTAATCACAAAGGTAGGTAGTATTATGGAAAGAAGCCATTACAGCAACGAACTTGGCTTAGCTAATGTCGGTGAGAAAGTCACCCTCCTTGGTTGGGTCAGCAAAAGAAGAAATCTTGGATCTTTACTCTTTATCGATTTAAGAGATCGTTTCGGTTTAATCCAAATTGTCGTTAATGACAACGTAACAATTCCTGATGTCAGAAATGAATACGTCATTCAAGTGAAAGGTGAAGTCGCCAAAAGAGCGGTCGCTAATCCTAAACTCAAAAGTGGTGAAATTGAAGTTATCGCTAGTGAAGTAGTTTTGTTGAACACTGCGAAAACTACACCTTTAATCATCGCTGATGAAACTGACGCTTTAGAAGACACCAGACTTAAATATCGCTATCTCGACTTGCGTCGTCCTTGCATGCAACATTATTTCGATGTGCGCGACACAATTAAGATGACCACACATAGCTTTATGCATCGTCATCACTTCATCGAAATTGAAACACCAATGCTCTGTGCCTCTTCTCCAGAAGGCGCCAAAGAGTACTTAGTGCCTTCCCGTGTGCATAAAGGTCAATTCTATGCTTTACCACAAAGCCCACAAATGTTTAAGCAATTGCTTATGGTTGCGGGTTTTGAAAGATATTATCAAATCGCGAGATGCTTTAGAGATGAAGACTTAAGAGCGGACCGTCAACCTGATTTCACCCAAATCGACGTTGAAACAAGTTTCTTAGATCAAAATCAATTCTTGACTTTAATGGAAGAACTCATTAAAGATATCTTTAAAGCCACGATTAACTACGATGTGAAACTTCCACTTAGACAAATGACTTATAAAGAAGCCATGGATAGATTCGGTAGTGATAAACCAGATACAAGATTCGGTATCGAATTAAATAATATTAAAGATATATTTAAAGATACAACTTTCGCTGGTTATCAAACCGCAGAAGCCATTAAGGCTATTGTCGTTAATGGTGTCGCGGATAAAACATCAAGAAAAGTCATTGATGGCTTAACATTAGAAGCCAAGAAGTTCGGTTTAGGCGGTTTAACCGTTCTTAAGAAAGAAAACGGGGAATTAACCGGTTCCTTCGTAAAATTCCTTTCTGAAGCCGAAATTAAGGCATTAAATGAAAGATTAGCGTTACAAGATAATGACATATTAATCATCGCCGCAGGCAATGATAATCGTGTTACGCCTTTATTAGGTGCGCTACGCTTAAAGTACGGACGTGAACTTGGTCTCATCAAAGAAGGAACCTTTGATTTATTATGGGTCATTGACTTCCCAATGTTTGAAAGAGACGTGGAAAGTGGGGCAATTGTTGCTACTCACCATCCTTTCACCCGTCCAAGAGACGAAGATGTCAAATACTTAGACACAGATCCAACCAAAGTCTTAAGCTATGCTTATGACATTGTCATTAACGGTTATGAAGCTGGTGGTGGCACTCTTCGTATTTATAACCAAGATATGCAAAGAAAGATTTTTGAAATCTTGGGCTTAAAAGATGAAGAAATCAAAGAGAGATTTGGTTACTTCGTCGATGCCTTACAATACGGCACACCTCCACACGCTGGCATGGCCTTTGGCTTAGACAGATTAGCGATGATTTTAGGTGGTACAGACAACATTCGTGACGTCATTGCCTTCCCTAAGAACTTAGCGGCGGTGGACCCAATGACCAATGCGCCAACAAATGTCACTCAAGCGCAACTTGATGAATTAGGCATCAAATTCGACAACTAGGTTATAACATAGTTATACAAAAACTATTAAAATACTAAATAATTACTAATTACAGAGGTAAAAACATGAACAAAAACGATCAATTAGCAATTGCCACAATCAGATCATTGTGCATTGACACAATTAACAAAGCAAACTCTGGTCACCCAGGTATGGCCTTAGGTAGCGCTCCTGCTTTGTACACCTTATTCACAAAGCATTTAGTGGCCACTCCAAAAGACAGCAAATGGTTCAATAGAGACCGTTTTGTCCTTTCCGCCGGTCACGCATCCGCACTTTTATACACAATGCTTCATTTAAGCGGTTATAAAATCAGCATGGATGATATGAAACAATTCCGTCAAATCGATTCCTTAACTCCAGGTCACCCAGAATATGGTTGGACTGATGGTGTTGATGCCACCAGTGGTCCTTTAGGACAAGGTATCTCCCAAGCCGTTGGTATGGCAATGGCGGAACGAATGGTTAACAAGCTTTATAGCTTCGGCGATGAAGTTTGTAATCACTACACATACGCCTTATGCGGTGATGGCTGTTTACAAGAAGGTATCTCTCAAGAAGCTATCTCCTTAGCCGGTCACTTAAAACTCAACAAGATGATTCTTCTTTACGACGCTAACCAAGTTACACTTGATGGTGCCTTAGACTTATCATTCTCTGAACAAGTTAAAGCTAGATTCTTAGCCAGTGAATGGGACGTCTTAGAAGTCGCTGATGGTAATGATGTTGATGCTATTGATGCTGCTATTAGCAAAGCTAAAAAGAGCAAAGACAAACCAACAATGATTATGATTCATACCGTAATCGGTTATGGTAGTGCAAAACAAGGCACAAATAAAGTCCATGGTAACCCATTAGGCGCAGAAGACGGCAAGGCCGCGAAGTTATCCTATGGTTTCGACCATGAAGACTTCTATGTCCCACAAGAAGTTTATGATTTATTCGCTAACACCTTTGGTGCCCGTGGTGAAAAAGCTCTTAAGGCCTATAACGATGCCTTAGCTAAATTAGCCGCCGACAAGAAGACCAAAGATGAATATGATCGTTTCATTTCCTTAAACGGTGTTGATGTTGATAAATACTTACCAGGCGTTTATCCAGACTTCGTTGAAGGTTCTTCTACATCCACACGTGTTGCCTCTGGCAAAGCCTTAAATTACTTAATGCTTTCCATGCCAAACTTATATGGTGGTTCTGCTGACGTTGCTGGTTCAGTTATGACCAAACTCGATAATGGTACAAACTTCGATGCCAACAATAGAGAAGGCCACAACATCAACTGGGGTATTCGTGAATTCGCGATGGCGAGTGCACAAAATGGTATGCTCTTACACGGTGGTGTACGTAGCTATGTCGGTGCCTTCTTCGT
>CACWSI010000020.1 GCA_902763555.1 uncultured Erysipelotrichaceae bacterium
TCACAATAACGCGTGAAGGGTCTCCACTTTTAATGTTGTAGCCTAGGCAGGTAGATTTAGGTGTCCCCACTTAAATCCACTTTAATTGTCGTAGGCCCTAATTTAGATAGTGATTTACTTTCAAAGGCAACAAAAAAGCCCGCTTTAGAAGCGAGCTCTTTTATTAAATTGGCTTAATAATTATTTAACTAATTTTGCGCCAGCAATCCAGTAGCTATAACCGCCACCTAAATATTCGATAACGATTGTATTTTCAGCGGCAACAAGATCAAATTCAATCATTGTAACCCAAACTGGATTTGATAAGGCAGAACCACTATCTTTGGCATCTGGAGAAGCTGTAGTAGCACCCCAAGCGGCCATATTTTTATCATCAGCTTTCGCTGGAGCAGTAAGTTCTGTTCCGTTTAATGTGATTTTGGTCTTTTGGCCTTCACCTTGATACCAAATGCCACAATCGTTAATATTGCTGTTCTTTGTTGTCATATAAAGCTTTAAAGTAACTTTTTCAGCAGCAGAAGAAGTATAACTTAATGTGACTTTATCATTGGCTGTGCCAATCTTGTAAGCTGTGAATGTTTCAGTACCATCAGCTTCATAGTGACCTGTAACTTCTTTAGCGGAAGAATTGCTTAAACCTGCTTTAATAGCAGCGGCATCCCATTCTTTAACAACAACTTCTTGAGGAGCTGGTGTATCATCCGCTGGAACAAATTTAAGAGTCTTAAAGTACATTTCGTTATCAGCAAGACATTTGATGACCATTGTGTTTTCACCAACTTTTAGGTTAGCTTGACCAACAACGTATTCAACAGCGCTGTAACTTGTGTTAACTGTGCCTTCAAGAGCAACAGCAACATCATTAACTTTAATTTCAAAGTTATCAGCTAAAACGATATTGGAACCTCTTAAGCCAAAGTTGAGATCATATAAACCGGCTTTTTCAGCTTGGAATGTATATGTTAATGTAGCATCTTTCTTAGCATTTCTGAGCCAGAAACCACTAGAACTTGAATTATATTCTGCGAAGCCACCTTCTGGAGCGACGACACCACTAGCTAAATCAAGAGTGATGACACCTTCTTTTTCAAGAACTTTAACTGCGACTTTAGCGTCTTTGTAGTTACCTTCTTTGGAGACGGTAATTGTTGTTTCACCAGCTTTGACACCAGTAACTAAACCGTTAGCATCGACTGTAGCGATTTGGTTGTTAGCGGAGGCATATGTTAAGCCTTCCATTGAACTTGTAATTTGAGCGGTTTTGCCTTCTCTAATTTCAAGATTTGCTTCGTTCACAGTAACTGGGGTTGGAGCAACATATGGTCTGAAGATGAAGTTATAGAATTCGGATCTGTAACCACCAGCCATACGTAAGGAGATTGTATTCTTACCTTCGTGTAAGTGGAATGTGTATGGTAAGACGTATTCAGCTCTTGTCATGTTTTGTTGGCTACCTTTAACTGGGACAGATGTTTCTGCATCAAAGTCAACTGGGTTGCCATCGACATAAAGGATGTATCTATAGTCTTCAATACGAGCGCCCATCTTAACTTGGGTGTCAAGTTCGACACCTTCGGTCCAGGAGCCATCTTCGTTCTTTGTGGCTTGAGCGTGGTCTTTAACCATAACGACTTCGCCAGTGGTTGCGTCTTTTTGGACGTGATCATCAGCACCATCGATATAGTAACCTGGGGTCCAGTCATCAGCACTTCTGTTATATGCCCAGAAGTCACCACTTAAGTAGTTGGCTGGTCTAGCATCGCAGTATAATCTAGCGGATGCTAATGTAGCGGCTTGGTCAGCATTTAATGTGAAGACGTATTCGAAGAAGTCACCTGTTTCGGTAGAGCAGTAGACACATTCGTTATTTTGTTGGTTAACGGATGTACCATCAGCTGTTAATGCCATAGCATTACCGATTGGACGACCGAAGAATCTCATACCATCGTTATCACCCTTCATTAAGTGTGGTTTGGATGCTTCACTTGGTTCATCGGCTGAGAAGCCTAAGGATGTTTCGCCACAGCGTTTACATCTATAAAGACGGACTGTAGCTTCACCATCTGGAGCTGGAGTTTCGCCACCAACTAATTCAAGATCGTGGCCTAAAGCTTCAACTGTTTCTGTTTCTTCAGCACCACAGACTGAACATGTGTGTTTACGTGAACCGTCTTTATCACATGTAGCTTCTTTAACGGTTTCCCATTCACCAAAGGTGTGACCATTGGCTGGGATTGTTTCTGTTTCTTCTGTACCACAGACTGTACATGTGTGTTTTCTTGAGCCAGCATTTGTACAATCAGCTTCTGCTGTAACTTCCCATTCGCCCCATGTGTGGTCGATCATTGGGAGTGTTTGTGTGACTTCCGCACCACAAACTGTACATTTAACCTTTTGAGAGCCGGTAGCTGTACATGTAGCTGGAACTACATCAGTTGGATCACCGAATGTGTGCTTAGCGTTTTCGGCTTTACCGCCATCGTTAGCAGCACAATCTTTCCAGTGATTATTGTTGTCATGTTGCCATGGAGCATCTGGAGCAGCTGAGTGCTTGTGAGCGGATGATGATGGAGTATCACCATTGCCACCACATGCTGAAACAGCTAAGGCCGCAGCCACAGCAAGCATCGCAAACAATTTGTTGTGTTTCATAAAAAATTCCTTTCCGTGCAAAAAGCACAATGATTCACAATTACAATTTGTTTTGTTGATTGCTTATCAACATTGATAAATCTATATTAAAGTATAATTAATATCTTTTCAAGAGAGATAAAATGCAGTTTTTTAAAAAACGTGAGGTTAATACGATTTTTAATTAAAATATTCAACTTTTAATAAAAAAAGCCCAGATAAATCCATCTAGGAATTCTGGGCTTTTCAATTAATTGAACTATTGAGCGGCAAACATATCCTTACCAGCACCACACCATGCGCATGTGTAATCTTCTGGTAAATCTTCAAATTTTGTGCCTGGAGCGATACCTCTTTCTGGATCGCCTAATTCTTCGTCATAAACGAAGCCACAAGCTTGACAGACGTATTTCATACTTTCTCCTTTATTTTATTTCTTCGAAATCTGCCACACCATGTTTACATAATGGGCAGATGAAGTCATCTGGTAAATCACCTTCATGGACATAGCCACAGACTTTACAAACGTAGCCTTTCTTCTTTTCAGTGTTTGGTTTTGGCTTAACGTTTGCTTGATAGTAGTTATAAGTCATTGTTTCAATATTGTTGATTGTCTTACTTTCAGTCACAGAACAAATGAACATACCATGTGTTCCTAAATCAACATAATTATCAACTTTAAGTGAGATAAAGGCATTAATGTAATTAGAGAGAACCACTAAACCGTTTTCACTTCTAAGCACTTCTTCTCCCGCGAATTTATCGGTATCTTTACCTGAGGCAAAGCCATACTTTTGGAAAACACTAAATGGCGCTTCGTTATTTAAGCAGTTAACGTTAAGTACACCACTTTTCTTCACTAAATCGTGTGAGTAATTAAGTTTATTAATATTGACCGCGACGCGTAAAGGTGTATCAGTTAACTGTGTGACTGTATTGACAATACAGCCATTATCTTTCTTACCATCACTAGAAGTTACAACATATAGACCATAGCCGATTTTGAATAAAGCTTTTGGATCTAATTCTGGCTTATTTTCTTCTTTTAATTCCTTCATTGCTTTATAGTCGCTACTAAGGGCATCTGCGAGAAGGTTAATCTGACCTTTATTTTCTTCACTCATCGCCGAAAGAATTTTCACTGTTGGTTCAATAAAAGTGAGATTTTTACAGTTAGCGAGTTTTTCTTTCATGACCTTAGCGGCTAAAGGTGCCCAAGAGCCATTTTCAATAAAGGCAATCTTCTTATTTTGGAAATTACGTTCCACTAGGTGGGCGATAAATGTTTCCATGAATGGGAAGATACCAGCGTTATATGTGGTTGTGGCAAGCACAATCTTTGAATATCTAAAAGCATCTTCTACGGCTTCCGCCATATCTTCTCTGGCTAAATCGGCAATTGCGATTTTAGGTGTGCCATTAGCTTCTAACTTTTCTTTAAGTAACTCCACTGCTTCTTTAGTGTGGCCATATACTGAAGTATAGAAAATAGCGACACCATCAGTTTCTGGTTGATATGATGACCAAATATCATATTGTTTGAGATAATGCCCTAAATCCTTATTTAATATAGGACCGTGCAATGGGCAGATGGTTTTGATGTCTAAAGTTGCAGCTTTCTTTAAGATAGCTTGTACTTGCGCACCATATTTACCAACGATACCAAAATAATATCGACGAGCTTCGCAGTCCCATTCTTCATCAACGTCAAGAGCGCCGAATTTACCAAAGGCATCCGCGCTGAATAAGACTTTCGCAGTGCTATCATAGGTGAACATGACTTCTGGCCAGTGCACCATTGGGGCAAAAACAAAGTTTAAGATATGAGCGCCTAAGTTTAAGGTATCGCCATCATTAACAACGAGTTTATGAGCAATTTCTTCGTGGAAGAATTGTTCCATCATCTTAAATGTTTTAGCGTTACCCACGACATAGGTATCTGGATATCTTTTTAAGAAATTAATAATATTCGCAGAATGATCTGGCTCCATGTGTTGGATGATTAAATATGTTGGTTTTTCACCATCTAACACATTATCAATATTCTTTAACCATTCTTCGGTAAAATGTTGATCCACAGTGTCCATAATGGCGATGAGTTCATCCTTGATGATATAAGAGTTATACGCCATCCCATTAGGAACGATATATTGACCTTCAAAGAGATCGATTTGATGGTCATTAACACCGACATAATAAATGTCTTTTTCAATTACTTTCTTCATATTATTTACTTAACCATTCTTGTAGTTTAGCGTCGATACTATCGACTTCACTACCCTTACAGGCAAAGCCTGGTTTGATAACTGCGCCTCTAGCAGCGCCTTTTAATTCCATTTCCGCAAGGCCTAAAGAACCTTCTTCATTCGTGCAGAATGGATAAATTGTTTTACCGATGAACTTATAGTCTCTAACGAATGTCGCCACCACGCGTGGATAAGTTCTCCACCAGCATGGGAAGCCTAAGTAGATGACATCATATTCATCAAGGTTTGGTAATGGATGTAAATATGGCACTCTTTCACCAGTTTCATCTTCTCTTCTTGAACGTTTGACACATTCATCATAAGAAAATGGATAAGGTTCTTCTGGCTCGATTTTAAACATTGGCGCACCTTTACTAGCGGAAATCTTTTCGGCGAGTATTTCAGTAAAACCTTTCTTAATTACTTGAGTTTGTCCATTGACAGAGTTTTCACCAATACGTGAAAAATAAACGACTAATGCTTTCATATCATTAATTATCTTTGAGTAGATATCCCTTCACTGACATTATGACAAATTAAAGATATTAAAGAAAGAAGAATGCATTAAAATAGAAATATGTTAGAAAAAAGAGAGTATTTAGGGGAATTAGATATTAGAAATGATGTTTCTTCTTTATTAGAAAGCGCTTTTCCTATTGAAGAAAGACCACCCACTGAATACTTCTTTAAATCATTAGAAAGAAAAGAGAACAAACTCTTTGCGTATTATCTCGATAATACCTTTATCGGTTTTACATATCTGTGCTTTTATCAAGATGTCTGCTATATCTTCTTTTTAGCGGTCTCCACTAATTATCGTCATCAAGGCTATGGTGGGCAAATTATTGAAGATATTAAAGCCTCCTACCCTGAATATGTGATTCTTCTTTGTTATGAAGAAATTGATCAAAAATATGATAACTATGTGGAAAGATTACAAAGAAAGAACTTCTACTACTCTCATGGCTTTCAAGATAACAAATTAAAAACCAATGAATTTGGTGTCATCTTTGAGACCGCTTTCATTGGTAAGCATTTAATTGATTTTGCTACTTATGTAGAAATATTTGTGATTGGTTTTGGTGAGTTTGCAAGAAAACACATCAAACCTGCGAATTAATTATTGGTTATCAACAATGTTGTTGATTCTATCTTGCCTTGCTTGTCTATAATTGGCAATTAAACCAATAATGCCACCGGCAACACCGAATTCAGTACCAGAAAGTGCGCTGAAAACAATGGCCATAATTAAGGCATTCTTTTCTTGAGAACTGGCTTTATTTGAAAAGACACCAGAAAGAATTGCCATCACTGTAAGACCAATGAAAATACCACCACTGACATTCATACTGATGGCATAAGCAGCAGCGCCTTCTTCACTTTTTTCAGCGATAAGATCACTAATTAATGGTGAACCAGTGATAAAGAAAATAATCGCACCTAGTGCAAATAGGCCAGCAAATACATATGAAAGAACAGCGTTAACTCTTAAGAATGTTTTAGATAAATTACGCATATTTATAATCTCCTTTAACCAGTTAAATTATATATTATTACTAGTAATAATCAACATTATTTGCTCACTTTGATTTCGTCATAGAAGCAATAGCCACTTTTAGCGTGTGTCTTCACGTGATACATTGCTCTATCTGCTTTTCTATATAAGGAATCAGTATCATCATCTTTAGTGCCAAAAGCAATACCAATACTAAGAGATTCCGCTGGTAGTTTATCTTTTGTTTCTAATGATTCTTTTTGCATATCTTCAAATCGTTTAATTAGTTCTTCTTTAAAGCCTTCTTTATAGTCAAAGACTAAGATAGCGAATTCATCACCACCGATACGGCAGACAAAGTCATTAGGGAAATATTTAGTTAAGATATTACTAATTTTCTTTAGCATTCTATCACCAACATGGTGACCGTGATTGTCATTGATGGCTTTAAAGTCATCAAGGTCGATAAGAATAAAAGCGGTCTTATCTAAATATAAGTCACGATAAACAGATTCATAACCCATACGATTAAGAACACCAGTTAACTTATCGTGTTCAGCAATATAGGTGAGCTTTTCAGCATTATTGATGCTAACTTCTCTGGCTTCATTATAAGCGGCGACTAAATAACGATATTCTCTTAAACCATGGGAACCATCAAGGAATTCACGATTAGAAATCTTACTAACAGCGTAGTTAATTGGTTTTAATAAACCATTTCTAATAAATAGAATGGCCGCGACAAAGAAGACCACTAAGAAGACAATGAGGATTTGTTGCACCATTAACACTCTATTTAATTGTTCAGATGAATCAAAAACATTCTTTTCTAATAAATCGTCAATGTTCTTAATAGAGGCATTAATATTTGTGCTGATATCGTGTTTTTGTTTTTGGTAACTATTACCATAAACATATTCAATCGCTCTTTGTTTTTGTTGTTCGGCGGTCAAAGAAGAATCTTCGCTCTTAATGGCTAACGCCATAACACGGTTTTGGATTTCTTGACAATACGATTTATTCGCCGCGGTTTCATAATCATCAGGATTATAGTTTTTATTAAAAGCTTCAATAGTTAAGCGCATTGCATAATATTCGGTATTTTCTAAAGCAACAGAACTATCGACTGCATTACTTAAATCTTTATATGCTTGGATATCACCAAGTTTATTATGTAAAGCCTCTAAGGCATTTTCACGTCTTTTTGTATCAATCTTTTCTTTGAAATAGTTAAAGACAAAGTCATCTTCACCAGTAACCACGAATGAACGGGCTTGATCAGTGAGATAATCACTAGCGAGTTGCACATCCATCGCTGAAGTCTTTAAACTAACGTATTCTTCTGTAGTCTTTTTAACGTTTTTAAACTCAAAAGAAAGCATGTATAAAGAAGCCACTAAAAGGGCGACAATGACAATACCAAAACCACCAAGAGTGAAACCGATCGTCTTGACTGATACACTTCTTTTTTCTTTGCTTTGTGTTTTATCCATATTCGATACCACGACAATAACTCTATATTATAGTAGCAGTTCGTTTAGGTAGCAATTAGTTATTTTTGAGCGCCTTTTTCTGTTACTAGTTTGCCTTTAAACCAACAACCATACATACCTGGTCCACAGCAAACACCAACGATTGGGCTAATAATATATTCTTCAGTTTTAAGATGGAGCTCTTCTTCAATACGTTTCTTTAAGTAGCCTTTAGCCTCACCTGGCATAGTTTCACCTAAGTAAACGACATCAGTCACACCTTCCTCCATGTTCTCCTTAACATAGTTAAAGCATTCAATCATTGCCTTCATTGGGCCATGTACTTTCTTGAATGTGTAGTTATTACCATGGATGTCCGCCATAATAAGAGGCTTGATATTCAAGGTGTCAGCAAAGAATGCAGCTGCACCACTCACACGACCATAGGCTTTTAAATATTTAAGAGTGTCGATAGAACCGACTTGATGGAAATATTGTTTATTGGCTTCGATGTAGTCATAGACTTCTTTAATACTTTTACCTTCTCTTTGCATCTTAGCGACTTCCACGACCATTAAGCCTAAGGCCATTTCCGCACGGCATGAGTTAATTGAAAGAATTGTTCTTTCTGGATATTTTTCTTCTAAGTCTTTTTTAACAAGTTCAAATACCGCTCTTGTACCACTTAAGGCATCAGTACAAGCGATATAAAGAATATCAATACCTTGTTCAAGATATGCTTCGCACTTTTCAGTGAATTCAGCAGCAGTCACTAATGATGTTGTTATTGTGACATTTGGATCTTTGACCCAAGCATATAATTGTTCTCTTGAGAATTCTTCATAATCTAAATCGCCATGTTTTTCTTCACCAGCGACATTTAAACCCATACGGAAATAATCAATACCGTATTCTTTTCTTAAGGACTTGGACATGCCAGAAGAAGTATCAGTAAAAATTTGATAAGCCATATTAAACTCCCTGCGTAATCTACTAAAAATCATAGCACACCTGCGCAAATATGCCTATAATATTGCGTATGTCAGTCAGTATTAGCGAACATTTCACATTCAAAAAGATTAGTAAAATTACCATCTTCCCAATCATGTTGATGGTCTTTATTTCTTTATATTCTGTGGTCGATGGTTTATTCATCGCTAATTTCGCTAATAATGATGCTTTTGCCGCGGTCAATCTTATCTTTCCATTCATCATGATTATCGGTTCAATCGGTTTCATGCTTGGGACAGGTGGTACCGCTTTAGTGTCTAAATATTTAGGAGAGCAGAGGCAAGAAAAAGCTAATCAAACATTCTCTTTAATTGTCTACACTACGATTGCTTTTGGTGTCATCTTTTCTGTTGTGGGCGCTATTTTAGTGAAACCTGTTGTTAATTTAATGGCGCGCTTCTCCGCTGATAGCACCGAAACAATGGTTGAATACGCCATTCAATATGGACAAATCATGATGCTCGGTCAAATAGCATTTATGTTACAAAATGTTTTCCAAACCTTCTTCATGGTGGCTGAAAGAGGTAAAACTGGTTTCTTTTTCACCCTTTTAGCGGGTCTTACTAATATTGCTTTAGATGCCTTATTTATCGCTGGATTTAAGATGGGTATTTTAGGGGCAGCATTAGGTACAATTATTGGCTATATCGTCGGTGGCTTTGGACCATTATTATATTTTATATATAAAAAGGATTTACCAATTAGATTAGGCAAAACAAAATTAGATTTCAAAGATATCTTTCAAGCTATCTACAACGGTATGAGTGAATTCATCTCTAATATTGCGATGAATCTAGTCTCAGTTATTTATAACGCACAGTTATTAAGAGCCTTTGGCGTTAATGGGGTTAGCGCTTATGGGGTGATTATGTATATCTCCTTTGTTTTTGCGGCAATCTTTATTGGCTATTCCATTGGTATGGCACCTCCTATTGGCTATAACTATGGAGCGAAAAATAAAAGTGAATTACATAACATTCTAAAGAAGAGTTGGACATCAATGGGTGTTTTAGGTATTGCGATGTTTGCTTTATCTCTTTCTTTATCAGTCCCTTTTGCCCATTTATTTGGTCATGGGGAAACTGATTTAATTAATCTTATTATTCAAGCCTCTATTATTTATTCATTTACATATTTAGCCTTAGGCTATTCGATGTTTACTTCCTCATTTTTTACCGCGCTTAATAATGGCGCTGTTTCAGCGATTATTTCATTATGTAGAACTTTAATATTTCAAATAGGATTTGCTTTTCTTTTCCCAATTCTTTTTGGTGATGCTTCCATTTGGTGGGCATTAACCGCAGGTGAATTATTAAATGTTGGTTTAGGAACAATCTTCTTAGCGCTTAATAGAAAAAGATATGGCTATTAAAAAAGTGGCATCCCAAAGGACACCACTATTTGGATGTAATCAATGTTTATAAGCAATTAGGCGTTTGGCACTAATTTGAAGAAGTCGATGTTTGGAGCGGTATTGTTTTCACCGATTGCTTTAACTTCGATGGTGTTTTCACCAACTGTGAGGTTAGCATTACCTAAAAGGTAATCTGTGAATGTACGGCCAGAGATTGCAAAGGCATCTGGGATGGCAATAGCGACGTTATTGACTTTAACTTCGATAACGGCTTTTAAGTCATCGATATTAGCTGTACCATATTGGCCACCCGCTCTACCATTGAGGTAAACACTATAAGCACCAGCTTTTTCAGCATTGAACTTAATTGTTAAGACTGCTTCGGCTTCCCATTGAGCGGTACAAGTTTCACCGCCACTTGTGGTTCTCTTGATGATCTTTGTGTCAGCTTCACCAATAGCGGCGCCTTCACATGTACCATCTTCAGCTTGGGCTCTAATTTCACCAGCAACGACTTTTTCTGCAACAGTAACAGTGACTTTTGTAGAAATCATACCGGCTTTATAAACTTCGATAACTGCACTACCTTTAGCAACAGCAGTTACTAAACCATTTTCATCAACAGTCGCAACACTTTCGCTTCTGGAATGATAGGAAAGACCAGTTGTAGCGGAGGTAAGTTGAAGTGTATCTTCAGCGGTAAGGGCTAAGGATTCTTCGCTATTTGTCATAACGATTGTTTCTTTAGCTGGAGCATCAACTTTAGCAATTGTAGCTGCAGTTTCAGAATAAATCATTAAGTCATCTAAATATGGAGCATTACCTTTTAAATCAAATTCTAATGCGTTTTCACCAGCGACAAGGTCGAATTCTCCTAAGGAGACACCTTGGAAGGTATAGCCACCTTGACCATCACTATCAGAGGTGTATGCAACGTTTTCTAAAGCGATAGCGGCATTGTTCAATTTGGCATCCATAATTGTCGCTAAGGATTCAAATGAACTATTGTGACCCATTGTGAGCACTAATTCGGCTTTAATAGCGGCACTACTTGTGAATTTTAAGACTTCGACGTCACCTTCACCGAAGTAACCGATACATGTACCATCGGATGCGGAACTCTTTTCATAAACTGGGGTGAGTTCTGGACCACGGTTGCTGTTATACCAGAAGCCATCAGCGGCATTATGGTCAGCATCTTCCATGTGTAATGTGGCGATTGGAGGTTTTCTATTGACTGTGACTGTTAATTCACCAGTTTTGAAACCTTCTTTAGCAGCAGAGATTTTGGCTGTACCAGCAGCAACAGCGGTAACTTTACCTGTTTGATCGACGGTCGCGACCTTTTCATTGTTACTTGCCCATGTGACGCCTTCTTCACTGGCTTTGAGTTGTCCATTTTCACCGACAACGAGTGTTAATGATGATTTGTCATCAGCGGTTTTAACTGTCACCTTTGGTTGTGGCGCCACTGATGGTGTGGTTGATTTACCACTTTCCCCTCCATTATTGCTACCGCATGCGCCTAAAGATAACATTAAGCCCACGACAGCAAATGGAAGAAGAACTTTCATTTTTTTCATTATCATAACTCCTTTTCTCTCAGGTCATAAAAGGCACACCCTAAAAATATAATGAACCTTAAATGAACCTTAATTTGGCAACATTATATCTTGCTTTTACCAAAAACATAAATAAAAAATGCAAAAATTATGTGAACTATTCAAAGAATTTTGTAAACTTTTTTATTGATTTTTATGACAATCTTGCGAAAGAAGAAAAAACCAGCTATAAGCTGGAATTATAATAGCTGGTCTTAATGAAAAACTTGATGATAGGTAAACTTTTTTTATAAAGAAGACATCGCAACTGTGAAGATAATGCCAAATAAAAGAAGCATACCTAGAACAATGAATAACACAATTAAGCCGACCTTTGTGTCTTGGTTCATTGTGTATTTAATCTTTTCTGGTGGAAGACCTAATTCTTCATCAGTTAAATATGGAATGTCAAAAGCAGCAAAATATTCTTCAAATCTTTTAAAGTCCACTGGGGAAAGATAGATGATTCTATCTGTTTTAGTTTTAATAAGGAATGTATCAACGTGTTCTTGACCATCTGTCCATTCTCTAATCTTGGTTTTTCTCATCGCTTTAATAGCTTTGACATTAACAAGAGCTTCCCATTCTGGAGGAAAAGTATATCTTCTATTCCAATAGGAATCACCCTTTTTAAAAGAGATAATACCATTATGAATCTTAAGATGACCGTCAACATAAGTTCTACCATCAATTCTCGCAGTGGCTTCGCTTTCTAAGTAATTAGGGATTTCTTTAACTTCCTTCACCACTTTTGTTTCCGCTTCATTCATATCAATTGGATTAAGAATTGCATCCCCATAAGCTTTGACTTTTTCTTCATCGCTTAAGTTATAACCACAGTGTGGGCAAACTGAAAGAGTGTCAGACATTGGTTGTTTGCATTCTGGACATCTAATTAATGACATATTACCACCTCCATTCGAGAACAATATACATAAAAATACATAAATATTCAATAAGAATCGTTCAAAACAAATTTAGTTTTAAAAAAGAACCGATGTTTAGCATTAATTCTCTTTTATTCGAAGTTAATTTCTTCTTGTTTTTCTTTTATTACTTTGATGTTATCGGTATCAACGTAACCAGTTTCACCAATGACAAAGCATTGGATGTATTGCCCGACTTCTAAGCCTCTGGCTTTGTTGAGGTTTATGATGACACTGAGGTCATACTTTTGACCTGATTCACCATAATAGGAAACGGTTAGTTCTTTATAGAAGATGCTGCCTTTGACAGGATTGATATCGACGACCTCAGCCTCTCTAATTCTACCTTTCTTCATCTTTTTATATGTTTTAAGGCCAATAACTAGAGAGCGGATACCAAAGAACATAAACATTATGAAAACCAAAGAAATAAAGACAGCGACAAAGCCAATCTGTTCAACAGTGATATCGGGAACACTAGTTGTAACCCCCTACCGCGACTAAAGCAGACAAGATTGCCGATAGGATAAAGGTGCAACCAATAATAATAGACGCAGTTCTTTTGTTTTCAGGTTTCATATTTAAAAGTATACAAGATTACATCGAAGAATATTGCAGTTTTATTAAAAACAGCATAGTTAGCATATTTTTGAATAATTATTTGTCCCTTTTTCACTTAAAAAATCAATAAATATTGTCTTAGAAGGCGCTTTTGTAATAAATTAATAGAGAAAGGAAAACATACACAATGTCAACAGTTGAACAAATTAAAGCTGCTTACGAAGCTTTCGTCGAAGAAAACGAAAAATTCGTTGAAAAGGGTAACAAAGCTGCTGGTGGCCGTGCTCGTAAGGCCTTAATGGAACTTGCTAAATTAGCCAAAGTTCGCCGCGCTGAAATCCTTGAAGAAAAGAAATAGTTTTCTAAAAAGATAAAACGGATGACTCAACTGCCATCCGTTTTTATTTGGTTCTCCGCCAAGAAAGGTGGACAGAAATTTAACTGTCCACTTTTTAAGTTGAAGCTTACCCAGGTTTTCTCGTTAAAAAAGTCCCCGTTATAATTGA
>CACWSI010000021.1 GCA_902763555.1 uncultured Erysipelotrichaceae bacterium
AAATTTTTGACCTTTGCTAGCCATAATAAAAACCTCCTAACGTTTATTGTACGCTAAGAGGGTTTTTATTTTCTTGTGAACTAAATGGGGTTCAGTTCAGCAAACGCTAACGGTTTTTATACTCAAGAGAGACAATTAGTCTTTCTTTTGTGTTTCTTTTGGTTCTTCGCCTTCTGGTCTTGGCATGCCAATCTTAACCATTAAGTCATCGACGAGTTTCTTTGCTCTACGATAGGCTAAGTCACTCTTAATACGGAGTAAGCATGGGAGATCTTCGTACTTCTTAGCTTCAGCTTGTTCAACTGGGATTGTGCTATCAGCATAATCTTGTGGGTTGAGTTGTAAGTAGATACGGAGATGTTTACCAACGATTGTAACGAAGGCATAACGTTGTCTCTTATAGGAGAATGTATCACCTGGGATAGAGACACGGTTTCTTAAACCATACCATTTAATATAGTCACGGAGATCATAGTATTTATGACGTAAATCATATTCACTATTTCTTAAACGGGTTTCGAATGGTTTTCTCTTTCTCTTACCCTTAATGACTAAACCTTCTGGACCGGCTTCGGCTGGGGCTTCTTCTTCCTCATCTTCTTCCTCTTCTTCAGGTTCTTCTTCTGGTTCTGGCTCTGGCTCTGGTTCAGGTTCTTTTTCTGGAGCTGGAGCTGGTGCTGGTTCTTCTTCTTTTTCTTGGTGGAATTCTTCGACGTGTTTGTCGACGCCTTCTTTAACAAGAGCGCGAACTTCTTCTTCACCTAAACCGGCTTCACCGCAGCAGCATTCTTCTTTCTTTTGTTCTGCACCAGCGGCTTTGTCTAAGAGACCAAGTAAGTCTCTGATGACTGGTAAAATTGCAAAATAGATAGCAAATAAGTTAAGACCTGTAGCACCACCCATAAGGAGCATTGGAACAGCTCTCATAACACGCATTTCCACCATTGGGATAACGAAGATGAAAATGAATGGTAAGAAACCAATAGCAATAATTTCTGTTAATGCTGTGAGGAAAAGGACTGGTTTCTTTTTCTTAATAGCTAAAACGATTGTTGCGATACCCATTGTGAGGGCAACAAAAACGAGCACTACGCCAACGTAGGCTGTTGGATGACTGAATTGAGATGGTTTCCACATTAAGCAGTAGTATTGAATAGAGGCACGTAAGCCATATGTGAATAATTCGCTATTCAAGACACCGACGCCGCCGTTACAGAGATCGCTGACACCTAAAATACCTGTGATTAAAGCAGCGATTAACCATAAGACGAAAGCAATACATGTGGTACGCAAAATTTTCTTGTTTTCCATATATAGATTCTCTCCTTATTTATTTATAATTTAGTGCGCGCATTTACTAATTTCAAGTTTTTATTAAAAAAATAAAGAAAAAAGCACCCTATTGGGGGTATTTAACCTTGTTTTGTTACATTTTAAGGAGTTTTGTATTGCTTTTTCATGTATGACTTTTATGCTAAACTAATGCACTTGTCCCCTCTTTTTTATCAATAAAAATAGCCGACATGGTATCGGTTTTAAAAAAGATATCAAATAAGGTATGTTATTTCCTAATTAATTGGTTATCATATAAGCATGTTAATAAAATTAAAGGTACAAAATTTCGCAATCATCGAAGATATCGAGATTGACTTCAAAGATGGTTTAACTGTCTTAACTGGTGAAACCGGCGCTGGTAAGAGTTTAATCATCGACTGCATTGGCCTTCTTCTAGGCGAAAGAGCCGCCTCTGAAATGATTAGACAAGGGGAAGAAAAGGCTATTGTGCAAGGTGTATTTGATAATAATACCCCATTACTTCGCGCCGCTTTAGAAAAAGCAGGTGTTCCTGAAAAAGATGGACTTATTGAGATCAAAAGAACCATCTCTTACGCGAAGAATGTTGTCAAAATCAATGACACCACCATTACTTTAAATGAACTAAAGTACATCATGTCTTTAATCGCTGACATCCACCAGCAATTTGATATGGTGAAGCTATTCAATAACGAGAACTATTTAGCCATGGTAGATGGCTTTAATTCTCGTTTAGTTAATCAATACCTTGATAAGTATTTAGAGAGTTATAACGCATTAAAAGAACAAGCCAGTTCCTATAATGCTTTAGTCAAACGTATTGATGAATTCAATCGTAATCAGGAAGAATATGAATATGCCTATAGCGAGATTAAAGCACTAGGCTTAAAAGAAAATGAGGAAGAAGAAATTAATTCTGAAATCTCTTTATTAGAGAACTACGATAAGATTTATTCCTTACTCATGGAAAGCAAAGAATTAATGGATGGAGATGCCCTTAATAACATCTACACCATTAAGGAAAACGTTAGTAAGTTATCTGAATATCAAAATGAATATCAGGATTATATTGAAAGACTCGATAATGCTTATTATGAGTTAGAAGATATGTTTGAAGAAATCAAAAAGAAAGCTGACTATCTTAACTATGATCCGGAACATCTCGATGCTTTAATTGAAAGAAGTCACGCGATCAATGCCTTAAAGAAAAAATACAATAAGACATTTGATGAGCTAAGAGCGTATGAAGATGAACTTAATGCCTTATTAAAATATAAAGAAGATTATTCTATTCTTCTAAAAGAAGAAAAAGATAAACTTCAAGCCGCCTATGATGAAGCTTATACACGTGCAATGGACTTACACAAAGTCAGAGAAGATATTGGCTTAAGCATCACTAAAGATTTAGAAAAGACACTTAACGAATTAGCATTATCTTGTAGATTCAATGTCGCGGTTATTAATAAAGAAAAAGATGCTGATTTAGATATCTCTATCTTCAATGAAACAGGTATCGATACGATTGAATTCTTTATTGAAACCAATATCGGTGAAGGCCTTAAACCATTAGCCAAAGTTGTTTCGGGTGGTGAACTTAGTCGTATCATGTTAGCGATTAAACTTCTCTACGTGAAAGCCCAAAAGATTGGCACGATCATCTTTGATGAAATCGATACTGGTATAAGCGGTGATGTCGCTAGTAAGGTCGCTAAAAAGATTAAAGAATTATCATATGGTCATCAAGTAATTACCATTACCCACTTACCACAAGTGGCGAGCTTATCTGACCACCACATCAGAATCGCTAAGAAGGTGTCTAATAATCGTACCTACACCACGATTAAAGAATTATCTCTTGATGAAAAGATATATGAAATTGCTTCACTTATCTCTTCAGGCAAGGTCACTGATAAACAGTTAGAGTACGCTAAAGAAATGGTGATGGAAAGAAAATAGAACCCGAATGGGTTCTTTTTCATTATTTAAGTTTCATTCCTTCTCTAAAGGCTAAGGCTACTGTTTCACCAATCTTACGATATTCACTAGTGATTGGATCAAATGATACGAAGTTGATTTTCTTTGTGTCGACTTTGCCGTTAGCATCAAGGACACTTTCATCAACGCTCACGTTAACGATTTTAGCGATGATGTTTCCACCACCTTCACCTTCATTAATGATATCAATGACTTCACATTCTAGAGTTAATGGATAATCAGTGAAGATAGGAGCATCGACATGTTTGGCTTTTTCGTATTTAAGACCACTTTTAGCAATCTTGTCTTTTTCTTTCTTTTGGCTAACAACACCGACATAGTCACTCGCAGTAATTGTTTCAATAGTGGCAAAGCTCACTGTTAAGGCTTTTTTAAGTCTAATATTGTCTGTTGTTTGGTGCGACGATAAACAAATCATAATTTGATTGTAATCATAGGTACCACCCCAAGCGGCATTCATTGCATTTGGTTCACCATTTTCATTATAAGTACCAATGATAAGTACTGGCATTGGGTAAGCCCATGTTTGTGGCCCAAAATCTTTACGCATATTATTTTCCTTTCAAGTAGTCACTTAAACGTGTCATCGCGTCTTTTACATTATCTAAACTAGTCGCAATATTAACTCTAATGAACGCTCCACCATTTCGACCATAATGGAGACCATCGTTAACGAATAGACCAGTTTGTTCTCTAAGTTCTTTAGCGAATCTATCGCTAGGTAAACCGTAATAAGATATATCAAGCCATAATAAGTATGTCGCATGGCCTGAAACATATTTAACATGTGGGAGATTATCTTTCAGATAATTCTTAACATATTCTTTATTAATTAATAAGTATTGATTAAGTTCATCAACATATTGAGCGCCTTGTGTATAAGCGGCGATAACCGCTGGAACAGCGAAGTAACTAGCCTCACCAATATCATCGTGATAGAAAGCCGCTTCAATCTTGTTCTTTAGCTCTGGATTATTAACGACTGTAAGAGCGCTATGTAGACCCGCTAAGTTGAAGACTTTAGAAGGAGCAATACAAGTGATGATATCTTTAGAGATACTTAATGCTGGAACATATTTATAGCCTGGGTCAACGATATCACAGTGAATCTCATCAGAGATCATTTGGACATTGTATTTAGCTAGGATGTTATATAGTTTTTCGATATCTTCTTTTTCCCAAATCTTTCCTACTGGGTTATGAGGGTTACAGAAGATAAATAATTTGACATTGTGCTTTTTAATCTTTTCTTCAACATCTTGATAGTCGATATAGAAATTATCATTTTGATAAATCAAATCTGAAACAATGAGGTTTCTTTTGTTATTAGTCACAACTGTAAAGAAGTTGTTATAGACAGGAGAAAGAATCATCACATTATCATTTTCATTAGTTAGTGTTCTCACTAAGGAATCTAAAGCGGACACTACACCAGTCACATAAATCATAGATTTAGTGTCTAATTCAAGATCATGACGGGACTTCCACCAGTATTGATATGCTTTAAAGAATTCTTCTGTGGGATATGAATAACCATAACTACCGTCAGTCGCGGCTTTCTTAACTGCCTCTTGGATTTCAGGCATGACCATAAAGTCCATGTCAGCGACCCACATTGGTAGTTCATTATCTTTCACATTCCATTTTTCAGAATGAGTATGTCTTCTATTACTTAACTTATCAAAGTTATATTTCATATTATTCCTTAACGATGATTTGAGCATCACCACGTTTATTTTCATCAATGATTAATTCTTTATAACCTTTGCAGCGGATTACACCACTTGTGGGGTTTTTAATTGATTCAATAACATCAACGATATCAGCGTCGATGTCTTCACAATATTCAAAACATAATGAAGTATCAAGTAACTTGCAGTTAATCATCTTTAAGCCTTTGATATAACAAAGTCCTTGTAAGGAAGAGATTTCACAATCAATGAATGTGAGGTTCTTGCTATTCCAACCAAGATATTCTCCTTTGATCTTACAATTGATAACTGTGGCGTTTTCTACATTCCAGAATGAATCTTTACTATTGAGAATAGAATTCTTAATAACGATGTTTTTACCACCATCGAAGAGATAGTTACCATCAAGGGTGAGATTATCGACTTCAATGTTTTCACTATTCATACCTAAGTAGTCACCTTTAACAGTGACATCTTTAAGTTTGATATTGGTGCATTTCCATAAGGTTTCAGTCGCATTAGGTAATTCACAGTCAATGAGTGTGATATCATTCGCCCTTCTAAAGGTCTTAGGAGCCGAAATAAGGCACTTTTCCATCAAAAGGTGGTTAGTATACCAAATGCCACTTCTCGCCGTTTCTAGGAGTGTAGAACCGCTTACTTGTACATTTGTGGTGTACCATAAAGGATACTTCCACTGAAAAGTAACATTATTTAGTTTTAGATCAGAGCTCTCTTTTAAAGGAGATTCCCCATCGTGAAATAAGCAACTTTCAATGACTGCATTATGGGTATTGAATAAGGCTCTTTCACCGGTAAAATCTTGATTCTTAATACTTAATGGTTCTTTATTCATGTTGATATTGTAACTTTTATTAAAATAAATTACTAATTATATGCAACTTTATCGATAGTATTTTTCGAAAAAGAGTTTTTGATAAAGGGACGGATGTAATTTATTTGTGGTTGGATCAAATTCAGATTGTGTGCCACCATTATAGGAACTAGTACCTTCTTTAACGCCACTGGATTTGATGTACAGATTATTAAACCATTCACCGATATCCCCTAGTAAATTATGCTTCTTCCAGAAGTTATAAACATAGCTTTGGGTTTTATTAAAAGCGGGATCTAATGGATGTAAGCCTTCTCTTTCGCTTTCAGTGAGATAAGAGCCACTCGCCATTGATTTCATTTGATAGAAATAACTGGTGTAAGCACTATATCTTAGATATGGACTTTCACTATTTAAGCAGACATAGAACGCTAATTTGTTAGCGTCATCTTCTCGCATCACTCCTTTAGTGTGGGCAAGCTCATGAGCGATGGTAAATGGAAGATTAACTTTAGTGTTAAGCACATTGATATTAGCCTCACCTAGAGCATTAAATGAAACACCAGTGATTTGGAATTCACGGTAGATAAAAGAAGACATCATAGGTTTAACCGCACCAAAGTAATTAGAGAAATAACTATCAGTTACGATTTTATAAGATTCTTTTACTAACTTAGTGGCTTCATTTAAGTCATAGCCTTTGACATCGCCTTCTTCAGTGAATTCTAACTTACTAGCGCACAAATTAACGTCATCCGCAAAGAAGTTATAGATATCAACAAATTCTGTTCTATCTACTTCATTTTCATAATATGGAAGAGGCATCTCTTTACGGTTATAAGCCATTTGACAAGATAAGGAATACATCATAACAATTGTTAAGACCATAATTGGAATAGTAAGAAATTTACTAATTGCCTTTAAAGGACGGATTTTCACTAAATCTCTAATGACCAAAACGATAAGAATGATACTCACTATTGCGATTGCAATAACCACTAGTTCGGTTAAAGAGACAAACGGGATTAAACCACTTATAAAACTAGCGACTTGAATATAGCCTCTAGAGAATCCTCTTGTCATGGCTTCAGCTGCTTCTGGGTTCTTTTTAATAACTGCGATTAAAACAATCGTTAAAACTAAAACGATTATAACTAAAGCCTTGATGATGATCGAAAGGAATCTTTTCATTGTTAATCTAATTTATTAAGTTCTTCAGGATATTTCTTTGGATCCTTAAGGAAAATATATGGCGTGTTTGGATATTCTTTATTAATGCACTTAACAGCTTTTTTTCCTTCGCCACTGCCAGAATAGAAGACAAAAGATAATTTCTTATTAGATAAATCTAAAAGACTTAAAACACTGTTGATGGCAGGAGTAAATGCTCCATTCCAAATTGGTGAGCCAATAACGATTTCTTCATAGTTGGAAATATCTTGGTCAAATTCTTTAAGAGCGGCTTTCTTTTTAGCCCCCGCTTGGAAGCCACCAACCATCATGCCCCAAAAGAATGATTTAGGTAAACTCTTCACTGTTTCAACTTTGCGAATATCATAGCCTTTTTCTTGCATTTTTTGAGCAACAATATCACCGCGACCAGTGTGTGAGTAATAGATAAATAACTTTTTCATATTGTTCTCCCTTTTAGCAATATAATTTCTCCAACCTCCATAAGAGGTGATTTCTTTTTGTCCTTTGATTATATCATCTTCTCCTACGACACCGAGAACAGATGTTCCATCGATTAAAGTGATTTCCTTAATCGTTAAGCCTGGTGGCTCTTTAGCTAGGACTTGTTTAACTCCTTCTTCACTGATGCTATAGAGTTCAACATCAACAGTGTTACCACCATTATCGACTCTGATCATCGCGGGATATTTATCATTGATACTATATAAGCGATAAGCTTTTTCAGTTTTACTTTCTTTAATAAAAAACGCTCCGACTTCTTTGAGATTGTTCTCAAGTTCTAAGCCGCGCATCAAAGTGCCATTGGCCGCTAAAACGAGATTATTTCGCTTCATCGTTGGAAGTCCTTAGGAATTTGAATTTTCTAATATAGTGCACGATTGTGGAACATAAAACGAAGCCTAAGGAAATACCAACAAGAACAAGACCTAATGTTGGGCCATGTGTAGTAATTAATTCAGTATTGCCCCAAATAATACCAGCGGCGACATAGAAGAATAAGTCACCAGGAATAAGAGGAACGATAGATGGATAACGATATAAGACAGATGGTTCTTTCTTCACTAACGCTAAGATTTCGGAATATAAAGCAGCACAGAATGCTGCAGCAATTGTGAAGATAAAACGATATTCAGGAATAGCGGCTTGTAAGCCGATATAAACAATTCTCACGATTGTGCCACCGATAGCAGCATAGATTAAGTCTTTCCATTGAATGTTAAAGACCACACCAAAGCCAGCGGAGGCAATAAATGATAAACCAATTAATTCAAATGAACGTAATAAACTATTCTCACTAAGAGCGTTAATAAAGTCTTGAATGAGAAGTTCACCCGCTAGATTACCAAGTATCGCATAAGCAGCGGCCATACCAGCCACAATTGTGCAGACTTCTAATAAGACTTTTAAAAGATCAATGACACCATTCATCTCATTGCCACACAAAAGGTTTCTCGCACAGTTAACCATTTGAATACCTGGAATAAGGAAAAAGGCATTAGTGATAATAACGATATAGAAATTGTTTATAAACCCGGCAGCATAGAACAATATCGCTATTGTTGAGCATAGGAGCATACAAACAAAGTTTGTGACGATTTTATTTAATCTAATCTTCGTTGATAATTTACCTAAGAAGAATAAGATGACGGTATTTAATAAAGTGATTAATAATTCCGCTGGACCAGCGAGGAAGATTCTCGCTAATGCCGCCATTGCGACAAGATAGCCGCCAAGCATAATCCACCATGGGAAGTCATTAGATTTTACTTCATGGAGCAAATCATAAAGAGTCTTTTCATCTGGGGTTGTTTCTTTAACTGTATAGTAAAGGTGATTAAGCTTTTTAAGTCTTTCTAAGTTAAAGGCTTGAGGAGGAACATCTGTTTGTCTATGAGCATAATTCTTTTGTTCATCCTTCGCGGAGATGGAAATACGAGTGGTCAAATTAGCGCATGTCACATCATGGAGACCATAAGCGTGACATAAATGTTCAATACATAGATCCACTCTTTCGATATTAGCCCCGCAGACAATCATTTGCTTAGCGAGTTCTTTACAAAAGTCTAAAATATAATCGATTCTTTCCATATACGGATAAAATATAGCAAAGTAGAATATAATTATCAATTAATAATCGTATTTATTCGATTATTTTAACAGCATTAAAAAAGCGGGTTGTCCCGCCTTTATTGGTTTAAAAGAATTAGAACAATTTGAAAATGTGATGTGTGAGAATCATGAAGATGATGTCTAAAATCCAAATGATGTTCCAGCCAAAGATTAAACGGATCAAAGCACAAACCCAGTGACCTTCTTTGAATCTGGTAACGAAACCAAAGACCCAAGATGTGATTGGGATGATTGCTAAAATTAAACTAGCGATCCATGGTAATCCAAAATAATCCTTACCGCCTGACTTTTTTGCCATAGTAAATGTTCCTCCAAAATTATTATTTGTTTGCTATATGCATAAATATTTTAGCATTGCTTTAAGCAAAAGATTATAAGATTTTACTATTTTTCTTGGTTGAGTAATTCTTTTAATTTGCGGTCCAATTCTGGGAACTTTTTATCCCCTAGTGGGAGCATTTTTCCTTCTTTGGATAAGAAGCAATGATCACTATCGCCTTCAAAGATAACTGTGTCTTTTACTTTCATCACGTAGTGAACTGTTAGAACAATTGAGTTATAAGCTTTAACACTAACTTCGATATCAATTGTGTCACCCACTGTTGATGGTCTTTTGTAGCGGATATTATTTAAACCAATGACTGGTGACATCACACCCATCTTTTCAAAATCTAGATAATCAAAGCCAATCTTTTTGAAGAAGTCTAATCTAGCTTCTTCCATGAATCTAATATAGTTTGAATGATGAGTAACACCCATCTTATCTGTTTCATAATATTGCACGAAATGTTGATACATATTTTAGTCCTCTATTTTGCTACTTATTATATAAGAAACATTGATACATTCAAGACATTCGCCTGTTACACAATTAGCAAGTAATCACATTGATTAAAGGTAATCTATAAAAGCACTTATATATGTGGCTAAATGGATATATAATCTTTGCTATATGAAGAAATTGAAACTATTTTATTCAATTACTGTATTAGGCTCTTTGCTTCTATCTTCTTGTGTCACTGCCACTCCTAGTGAGACTAGTTTTTCATCAAGTGATTTAAGCACCTCTACAAGTATTGAGGAACCAAGTTCAAGTGAAAGCACCTCTAGTGAGCAATCTAGTAGCACAAGTGAAAGTAGCGTTGCTACAAGTTCAAGTAGCTCCACTACAACATCTAGCAACGTTAGTTCATCAACTAGTTCTAGTATGAGTTCATCTAGCAGTGCTTCCTCTAGTTCAAGTTCTTCTAGTTCAAGCAGCTCTTCTAGTAGCTCAAGTAGTACTTCTAGTAGCAGCTCATCTAGTTCTAGTGCTTCTAGTAGTTCTAGTAGCATGCCTTCTAGTTCATCTAGTAGCTCGTCTTCTTCAAGTAGTATACCTATTGAAGATCCATATGAACCAATTGAGACTTTCTCAAAGAGAATGCCTGGTGAATTTGAACCTCTTTCGATGGTCAAGATGTGTTATCCAAATAACATGCCTTTAAATGTTTATAAGACTATCGCTAAAGACAATAAAGTTTTACTTTTAGTTAATCCTGATTATCAAAACAATTCGCGCATCGAAAAAGCAAAAAGTGATTTCACTACCGCTGGAGTCAATATCGATAACGTGACCTTCCTAGATATGAATATCGATGATGATTATGCTTATTGGGTGAGAGACTTCTCTCCATTCTATGTCTTTAAAGATAAGCAGTTATCCATCGTTGATTTTAATTACAATAGACCACAGAGAACGGAACAAAATGCTGTTCCAAAAAAACTAGCTGATGATTATTTCGAAATCCCTTATGACAAGATGAGTTTAACTCATACCGGTGGTAACCTCATGCAAGATGGTAGAGGCACCGCTTTTAGTGATGATTTAGTCGTTCAAGAAAATAACAACAATGAAGCTAGAGTCCGTTCTTTAATGAAGACATATACAGGTACTGATAACTATGTTATCACTATCGACCCACAAGGTGATTATATCGCCCACATTGACTGCTGGGGCAAGATTGTTGCGCCTGATAAGATTATCGTGGCTAAATTACCTAAGACTAATGCCCGTTACCAATACTATGAGAAGGTCGCTAATGAACTAGCGAACACTAAATGTATTTATGGTTATAACTACCGTGTTTATCGTATTGAAGAACCAGGTGGTAGCGTGGTTGCACCTTACACAAATTCATTAATCGCTAATGGACATGTCTATATGCCTTTAGGCAGTAACGCATCTTATAACGAAAGAGCGCTTAACGTCTATAAAGAAGCTTTACCTGGTTATGATGTCGTTGGCCTTCAAGGCTTCTCATCATCTAATCAAAATGCTTTCTTAAATACTGATGCCTTACACTGCCGTACACACGAAGTACCTGATCAAAATATGGTCTTCATTGATTCACGTGATGTTTACTATGGCAATGTACCTTTAAAAGATAGATATGTTATTAAAAGTAATGTAGTTAGCTATGCTAATAACGAGATGAGTGAAGTTAATATCCACTACTCAATTAATGATGCTGAATATGTTACTTATCCAATGAATCAATACGAAGAAACCACTAACTATACCTTTGTTTTTAACAATTTAAAAAGTGGCGACGATGTTAAATATTACATCGAGGCCACTGATGCTAATAATAATTATAACGTTGATCCAACTTGTGGTAAGTTAGACCCTCACCACTTTGTTATTGATTAAGAACGTCTTTATATTCGTCACTACTTTCCATCATCTTTTTAGCGTATGAGCAAATTGGATTAATCTTTTTATTTTGCTTTCTGGCTTCTTCGATGACGGCAATGACTAAACGTTTAGCGATACCTCTACCACCGAACTCTTGTTTGACCACAGTGTGGGTGATAGACCAGATATTGTTTTCTTCCTTATATTGGCAGTAGCCAATAATATTGCCTTCGTTTAACGCTACGCTTCTAGATTCTCGTTGATTAAAATTAATGAGGATTTCTTCTTGTGTGTTTTCCATAAATTCAGTATAACACAAGACTTAGAATTGAATGCAATCCAACGCTAGCATGATGACAAAGCCAGTGATGAATGACCAAACGCCAAAGTGGTCATGTCCTTCACTTGTCATTTCTGGAATCATTTCTTCCGCGACAACATAAATCATACAACCTGCGGCGAACGCTAAAGCCCATGGCATAATGCCCTGGATTTGCATCGCTAAGAATAAACCTAAGACAGCGGCAATTGGTTCCACTGCCCCTGATAGCATACCGAATAAGAAAGCTTTACCACTTGATCCTGTTTCGCCTTTGATTGGTAAGGATACTACTGCGCCTTCTGGGATATTTTGAATACCGATACCAATAGCGAGTAATAAAGCGCCTAATAATAATGCAGCGTTATCTGGTCGAGACAAGGCCACACCAAAGGCAATACCAACAGATAAGCCTTCTGGAACATTATGGATAGTGACAGCGAGGAACATCTTAGATGTTTTACTCATTCTTTTAACGGATAAACCTTCTTCTTTATTCTCTTGCACGTGGAAGTGTGGAGTAAGTTTATCAATACCCCATAAGAAGCCTGCGCCTAATACGATTGAGATGACCACAACTAGCCAAGAAGGCATATAAGTAACATTAGATTCTAAAGCTGGTTTAATAAGTGAGAAAAACGACGCCGAGAACATCACACCTGCGGCAAAGCCGGTGAATATTTTACTTAACTTAGGTGAGATTTCTTTTTTGCGGATAAAAAATACAAACAATGCACCTAACGTTGTGCAGATAAAGATTAATGATATACCAATGATTGGATATAGAACTTGTTTCATAAATCTCCCCCTCCTTTTTCGTTAGTTAGTCATAACTAACCTATAAATATACCACGCTCTATATTTTTGTAAACAAAAAAGCATAAAAATAACAAATTGCTACTAAAAAAGTATTTTTTCATCAAATCATTTTTATTTATCACAAGACCCATTTACAATATATAAGGACTACCTTGGAGGATATTATGACCAAACAAGAATTTATTGCGTTAGTAAAAGAATTACTAGCAGAAGAAAATTTAGATGATAGAAATCAAGATTTACAACTTGTAAGAAGGGAATATAAATACATCGTTAACCGCGATGAAGAAACTTTCTTTGATCAAGATGAAACAAATAAAGCGGTTGCCCTATTTAACGAACTCGCTAAAAAGGAACCAAAATTACTCGTTTCTCCACTTGAAGAAAAGAAAGCCATCATCGAGCAAGCTAGAAAGTTATTAGATAAAAAAGAAATTTTAGCTGCAAACCGTGAACTTGATAAATTAAATAATGATTTTAGAAAAGTCGGTAGAGCAGGAAATAAAGAACAAGATGATGAACTCTGGAATGAATTCAGACAAATCAAAGATGAATTCTACGCCAAAAAGAGAGCGTTCTTTGAAGAATTAGATAAGGCTAATGAAGAAAAACGCGCTAAGAAAGAAAACATCATCGAAAGAGCAAAAGAAATCGTTAA
>CACWSI010000022.1 GCA_902763555.1 uncultured Erysipelotrichaceae bacterium
AACAGTAATTAAATCTAATGGTTTACCTTTCTTACCATTTTCAATCATGAAACCAGTGGATTGAAGTGAGAAGTTACCAGATTGTGGATTAAGTCCAGCGTGTAAACCAGAAACATCGGTAATATAAACACCATTACCAACTTCTTCGAATAATTGTTCTAGTGACTTCTTACCTGGTTTAAGTGATAAGAAGGAAGAAGCGATACCGCGTTTAGAACCGCCACCATAGCCGTTACCGGTTGTTTGCACACCCGCTTTAGCGGCAGTGGTTAAGTTATATAAATATGTTTCTAATCTACCGTTTTTGATGATTGGTTTATTGTATGTAGCCACACCTTCATCATCAAACCATCTAGCAAAGACATTCTTTTGAAGTGGTTTATCTTCAATTGTAACTTTGCTTGAAGCAATCTTTTGACCAATCTTACCAATGAATAAGGAAGAATTCTTTTGGACTTCTTCGGCATTAGCGTGGCCAATATAGGCTCTCATTAAGCTTGTAACAACATCTGGATGTAAGACTGCTTTATATTTATTAGATTCACAGGCTTCACCACCTAATTGATCAACAGTTAATTTGACAATCTTTTTAGCAAATTCTTCAGGATTGAATTCTTCAAATTTATTGCCTAAGAAGAAATCATAACCAGATTTTGTTTGTTCACCTTCTTTAGCGACGCATTGTCCAACGAATGTGAAATAGTTAGCTTTTTGCACTAAGTTAAGACCATTAGAGTTCACTAATGTGTGCTTTTCAGTGGATTCGCTATATTCAGTACCAGCGACTTCAACAATACGTTTATCAATACCCTTTAAGGCTTTTTCTAAAGCATAGAGGTTCTTCATCTTTTCATCGATGGAGACTTTTTCTAAGTCTTTATTATATGTATTAACTTTGTGGTATTTTTCACTACCTTTAAAGATAAAGATAGGATCATCGTTTTCAATGACTTTTGCGTTAGCGACGATTTCTTTAACTAACCAGGCCGCTTTATCTTTATTCCAAACGTCACAAGATGCAGAGCCACATTTACCGTTTAAGATACCTCTAGCCACAATTGCGTAGCCATTATTATCTTTATATTCATCGACTTCTCCATGGAATAAGGAGATATTTAAACTATGGAATTCGGAAATAGAGAGTTCAACTTGTTCTAGTCCAGCTTCTTTTGCTAAAGCAAAAAACTTATCATATTTACCCATATTACTTTAATTCTCCTCCTCTACCACCGACAGTGACTTCACTAACTCTTAATGTTGGTGGGCTAAATCTAAGTCGTTAGCGATCATGTCAATTTTCTTTAAGATTTCAAAACCTTTACCAATTAAAGTTGCACCTTTAACTGGTTCAGCAATTTTACCATCTCTAATGATATAAGCTTCAGAACAACCGAAATTAAATTCACCAGTTGTTGGATCAACAGAACCACCGTTAAAACCAACAGCGTATAAGCCTAATTTAGTGGCTTTAATGATTTCTTCTGGTGTGCTCTTACCATTACAGATATAGGTATTAGACATACGAGATGTTGGAATGAAACGATAGTTTTGTCTACGGCAAGCACCGTTACCATTTCTTTCCATACGACGACCATTTAAATCATCAATCATATAATCATTGAGTTTACCGTTTTTAATAAGTAATCTCTTACTGCCTAAATTACCTTCATCATCGATATCGATTGAACCCCATTCACCAGGAATAGTGGAGTCATCCACTGCACTGACGATTGGAGAAGCAATATAATCACCAATCTTATTTTCTGAGAAACAAGATAAGCCTTTAGCGACTGCGCTTGCTTCTAATGGGTGACCACAAGATTCATGGAATAAGACGCCACCCCAACCATTACCAATAACAACTGGCATTTTGCCACTTGGACATTCCGCCGCTGTTAACATCTTAAGAGCGGTTTCCGCAGCTTTTCTAGCGGTTTTTCTTGGATTAACTTTTTCAGTTCTGAAGTAATCGATAGCGTGTTGTGCACCAGGACCTTCAAAACCTGTTTCAAAACCATTTTGATCCGCAGCGATAACTTGGAAAGCCATTCTACCGAACTCAGTAGTGCGTTTAAACCATTTTTCTTTGGAATTAAATACTGCGACAAAACGTTTATTATCAGCGAAGCTACCAAATGTTCTAACGATACGTGGATCTTTTAATGAATTAATTTCATCAATACCTTCACGAATTAACGCAATCTTTTCTTCAACTGGAACATCATCATAACTACGTGTCACTGGGTTACGGTTCTTACATTTAATCATGTCCAATTTGTTAACAGTAATTAATCTCTTATCGTGGAATGATTTGTTAAGGGAATTGGCTAACGCTAATAAACCTTTCTTTGTTAAATCATTAGTATATCCGTACACGCATTGGTTATTTTTAAGTAAACGTAAACCAACACCACATAAGGAATTAGAGCTACTTGTTTCAACTTTGCCGTTTTCGATTAAGACTGAATGAGCGCTGCTATCTTCATAAAAGATTTCAGCATAATCCGCACCAGTTTCTAAAGCGGCATTGAGTACTTCAATAGCTAACTTTTTACTAATCATATATATACCTCCTTTGTAAATTAATATATTTCACTGACGCAATATTAACATAATTCGAGTGAATTATGATATGAAAACGACTCAAGTTGACAAAATGACCACTAAAGTATGCACGTGTATATATTAATTAAGGATATATAGTAGTGGTCTCATCACTACAAAATAGGCATAGATGATGTTGAAGGATAAGACTTAACACCCTAAATAATCGATATTTTGTGCTTTATTATCAATTATCTAAACGCCATCAAAAAATATAACTTTCAAAAAAGTGTGAATATATCGTAATAAAATAGTCATTTTTTAATCAAAAATCGAGTTTTTGCAATTTTTTCTACCAAAAAGATAGTTGAACTATCAAAATAAGAAAAAACTATTAATTGTAGTGTATTTTATTAATACCTTATATTTATAAAATATAAACTAGAACATCATTAATAAAGTTATAACAAAGGTGGTTGACTGGTTAAAAAATCGCTCGTTAAAATAGACGCAATTTTATTCACGCAGTTGCGCTAAGCATATGCATATAAAAGAAAAGAGAAAGGACAAAGAAAGCACACGATATGAATAAGAAAATGGTGTTCTACATTCTTAAGAGAATCGGGTTAGGATTACTAACTTATCTTATTGTTGTGACTGTTACTTTCTGGGTCATGCAATTAGTGCCAGGTGGTCCATGGACTAGAGAAAAAGCTCTTAGTGATGCCGTTATCGCCGCTTTAAATAAACGTTATGGTCTTGATCAACCACTATTTGTTCAATACTTACGTTATTTAGGCAGAGCAATGATTGGTGACTTCGGTGTTTCTTATTACTACAAAGGTAGAGAAGTTACTGAAATCATCTTCAACGGCTTTAGATACTCTCTTGGTATTGGTGCCGCTGCCGCAGTATTAGCCTTAATAGTGGGTATTGCCTTAGGTACATATGCCGCTACTCACCAAAACAAGTTCTTCGATAGAACCATCATGGTATTAACAACTGCAAGTGTGGCAATGCCTAGCTTCGTTACCGCTTTAATCCTCTTATATATTTTCGCGGTTAACTTACGTGTTGTGCCAACAAGTCCTGTTGGTGTTGATGGTATAGGACCATATATCTTACCTGTTATCGCGGCTTCACTATATCCAACCGCTTATATTACAAGACTAGTGAGATCTTCTACCTTAGATGTTATTGGTCAAGATTATATGAGAACCGCTAAATCTAAAGGCTTAAAACCAGAACGTGTCTTAATGAAACATGGCCTTAGAAACTCAGTGACACCAGTTATTACATACTTTGGCCCAATGTTTGCCTCAATTATTACTGGTTCATTAGTTATTGAAAAAGTCTATCAATTACCGGGTGTTGGTAGAGAATTCATTAGATCAATTCAAAATCGTGACTACCCACTCATTATGGGTACAACTTGCTTATTAGCGTTATTACTAATCATCTTCACATTGGCTAGTGATATCGCCTATATAATCGTCAATCCTCGTGTTGACTTTGATTAGAAAGGAGGAATAAAAGAACATGAAAAAGAACCCATTAAGTTTCCAAATCGATGTCGATAAATTTGGTTCTGCTTCTGAAAGTGAAAAAAGAAGCACTAATTTAATGCGTCCTAATTCCACGTTCTTTATGGATGGCGTTAGAAGATTCGTTAAGAATCCTGTCGCCATGGTTTCCTTCTGTTTCATCGTTATTTTATTAATCATGGTCTTCATCGTTCCATTATTCTATCCATATGCTTATGACGAAGTCATTTGCTATCGTTACGTTGAAAGACCTGATCCTTCATTCAATAGATTAATGCCATTTACGTTTGCACAAGCGGAAAAAGATGCTATGGCTAATGGTACTTATGTTCCTCCACATATCTTTGGCACTGACTCTAATGGTCACGATTACTTCATTCGTATCTTAGTTGGCGCTAGAACAAGCTTAATTGTTGGTTTCTTCGCTGCAGCGATTGTCTTAATCATCGGCGGTACCATTGGTGCTTTATGTGGTTTTATCGGTGGTAAGTTTGACTTAATCGTCATGAGAATTGTTGATGTTATTTATTCCTTACCAGATATCTTAATTATCATTCTCTTATCAGCGACATTATCCGCAGTGTTTGATGGTAATCAAGGTGGCGCATTAGCGCAGCTTGGTTCTGGTTTCGTGGCTATCTTCGTTGTATTTGCCCTTCTTTATTGGGTAGGTATGGCAAGACTAGTTAGAGGCCAAGTCCTTGCTTTAAGAAAACAAGAATATGTTATGGCGGCACGCGCTAATGGTGCGGGTACTGGCAGAATCATCTTAAAGCACTTAATTCCTAACACCATGAGTGTCATCATCATCTCCGCGGCATTACAAATTCCAAGTGCGATTTTCACCGAATCCTTCCTCTCTTACTTAGGATTAGGTGTTAAATATCCAACCCCATCTTTAGGTAGTTTAGCCAGTGATGCTCAATCATACATCGTTGGTAATAATCCTAAAGAACTATTCTTATTCTTAATTCCAGCGATTTCGATTTGTTTAATCGTTTTATCGCTTAATCTTCTCGGCGATGGCTTAAGAGACGCCTTCGATCCAAAACTTCAGAAATAGGTGAACGGTATGGCTAGACAATATAAGTTATTAGAAGTTGAAAACCTCAATACATCGTTCAAGATTGACGCTGGTAAAGTCTTATCAGTCAACGGTGTGTCTTTCACCTTGGAAAAAGGTAAAGTCTTAGGCATCGTTGGTGAATCTGGTTCAGGTAAATCCGTTACTGCATACTCAATCATGGGTATCTTAGATAAAAACGGTAAAGTCGATGGTGGCAAAATCATCTATAACGGTACCGATTTATTAAGAATTTCTGAAAGACAAATGAGAGATATTCGTGGTAACCGTATCTCTATCATCTTCCAAGATGCGATGACCTCATTAAATCCAACTTGGACCATCGGTAATCAATTAAGAGAAGCAATTCTTACACACGCTAGAAATCCAATTGAAGCCGCAGTGTATGACATTAGAAACGCCATTGAAAGTGATGAACAAAGACTTGCCTCCATGAGAAAAGGTATTGCCCATCACCCAGATAATCAAAAACTAAAAGATGACTATGCGACTATTGAAAAGAAATTAGCCGATGATAAAGCGGCATTCGAAGTCGAATATAAGAAAGCTACTGAACGTTATAAAGTAATGAAAGAGGAAGCGCGTGAGAAATATAAAGCCGCTTTACCACAATTCAAAGCGATCTATGAAGGCTTCAAGAATGATCAATATGACACTAATATTCCTCACTTTGATGAAGAAGTAGTGGAAGAAGCTAAGAAGCTAAAAAATAACATCGATAAAGCTAATGATGATTATCCAATCAAATTAGATAAATACAATCAAGCCTTAGCGAACTTGAATGAGTATCAACAATCATTAAAGGCCGCTAAGAAAGATGTTAAGAAAGAACCAAAGGCAAAAGATGAAAAGCTTTTAGCGCTTCAATCTCAAGTCTCTGAAGCAAAAGCAGAACTCAGAAAAGCTAAGAAAGCAGTATCTAGAAGCAAGCGTCTATTTAGAAGACATGCTAGAAAAGCTAAGAGATGGTACTACTGGGAATGTATTTCCGAATATAAGGAAACAAAATATTCCGCGAATAAGAAAGCATTAAAGATGCTTGAAGAAGTTGGTATCACAGAGCCAAAGAAAAGAATGAAACAACACCCATTTGAAATGAGTGGTGGCATGCTTCAAAGAGCAATGATTGCGATGGCTTTAGTGGAAAGACCTGACATCTTAATCGCTGATGAACCAACAACCGCGTTAGATGTTACCATCCAAGCCCAAATTCTTGAATTATTAAAGAAATTACAAAAAGAATATGGCATGGCCATCATTATCATCACTCACGACTTAGGCGTTGTTGCTCAAATCTGTGATGAAGTTGACATTATGTATGCCGGTAGAATCGTTGAAAGAGGTACAGTGGATGATATCTTCTACAATCCTCAACACGAATACACTAAAGGCTTATTAAATAGTATGCCTAAACTTGATACAAAAGGTAAAAGGCTTGAACCAATTCAAGGTAACCCAGTTGATCTCTTCTGCTTACCTAAAGGTTGTGCCTTCTCAAGTAGATGTAAAGAATGTATGGAAATCTGTATTGAGAGATATCCAGAAGAAGTGCAATACGATGAGAAAGGTCACGCCGCTAGTTGCTGGAAGATGATTAAGAAACTCTATGAAGAAGGAAAAATTGACATCGTTAACGGTGTACCTGAAGGTAAACCACTAATGTATAACGGTGCCATTATCGCCAATAAGAAAAATGAAAGGAGCAAAAATGGAAAAGCAAAATAAAGAACAATTTGATAAAGATATCAATCGCAATCCTAATCAAGATTTGTCTTTATTAGATAAAGAAGTCAAAAGAGTCGATCATGACATCAAAGATGACGACTACATTCTTGAAGTTAAAAACCTCAAGATGTATTTCCCAATTGCGACTTCTGTCTTTAAAACTGTTCCTTTAAAAGCGGTCGATGACGTCTCTTTCAAGATTAGAAGAGGTGAAACATTAGGCCTAGTTGGCGAATCAGGATGTGGCAAAACTACTTTAGGTAGAACAATCCTTCAACTCTATAAACCAACAAGTGGTGAAATTATCTTTAACGGTAGGCCTGTTAAAGGTAAAACGGCACTTAAAGAGTTTAGAAAGAAAGCCACAATCGTCTTCCAAGATCCATATTCATCTTTGGATCCACGTATGACGGTCTCTGATATTATTTCCGAACCATTAGAGATTCATAAGATTTATAAGACCAAAGCGGAAAGAGAAAAACGTGTCGCTGAACTTATGGAAGCTGTTGGTTTAAGTAAAGAACATGCTTCACGTTATGTACATGCCTTCTCTGGTGGTCAACGTCAAAGAATCGGTATCGCTAGAGCGTTAGCCTCATCTCCAGAATTCATTATGTGTGATGAACCAGTGAGTGCTCTTGACGTTTCCATCCAAGCGCAAATCCTTAATACGTTCCAAGATTTACAAAAACAATTTGGCTTAACGTATCTATTCGTGGCTCATAACTTACTCGTTGTGAAACACATCTCAGACCGTATTGCAGTGATGTATCTCGGTCACATTGTCGAACTCGCCAATTCGCAAGAATTGTACGATAACCCCCTCCATCCATATACGATATCACTCCTATCATCTATACCAGAACCTGACCCAAAGAAAGCCAGGGCCAATAAGAGACAGATCTTAGAGGGTGATATACCATCTCCACTTAAAGCTCCAAGTGGTTGCCCGTTCAGAACAAGATGCCCTAAGGCCACACCTGAATGTGCGAACAAACTTCCAGAATTAAGGGAGATTAGCAAGGAACACTTTGTTGCTTGCCGACTATTCAATGAATAGTCAAACATGACCATATATAATGCCGAGAGGCTTATATAGGTTTCTAAAAAGTACAGCGAAGGTGCTTTTTGGAAAAAACAAATTCTAATTTCAATAAAGGAGGAAATGCTATGAAAATTAGAAAAAACTCATGGCTCGTTCTCGCTGGTACAGCGGCTATGGCATTAGCTGCCTGTGGCGGTCCAAAGAGCCAATCTCTTACAGTCTGTTTAGCTAGTGAACCACAATCTCTCGACCCAGCATTAAACTCTGCGGTTGACGGTGCCACTATGTTAGTCCACTTAGACAGTGGTCTTTATCGTTATCAAAAGAAAGGCAATGCTCTTGAATTAACTCTCGACTTAGCCGAAGAGATTTCAAAAGCACAAGCCGAAGTTATCGACCATGAACCAGATGGTGACGGTTGGAAAGAAGTTAAATATCCTAACGGCACAAGATATACCGTTAAACTTCGTAAGGGTATTAAATGGTCCGACGGTTCCGCAATTACTGCTGATGACTTCATCTATTCCTGGAACAGAGCTAGTGGTGCTTCTTTAGGCGGCGACTACTGCTATATGTTCGAACAAATCGCTGATGGCGTTGCCCATGAAACAGATGACGAAGCCTATCCATCACTTGCACTTAAGAAAGTAGACGACAGTACATTCACTTTCGACGTGATGGTTGACGTTCCATTCATGGATCAACTCTTAGCCTTCCCAACATACTTCCCAGTCCAAAAAGCGGCTATTGACGCTAACGACAAAGAAGAAGCTGGCACATGGGCTACAAATCCATCCACATTCGTTTCTTGTGGTGCTTACAAGATGTCCGCTTGGGAACACAACTCCTACATCACACTTGTTAAGAATCCTAACTACTGGGATGCCAAGAACATTAAATTAGACAAGATTACCTTCGCACTTTCTGATGATGATAATGCTATGTTGGCTTCTTATAAGTCAGGCGAATATCAAATGATCGACAGTGTTCCAAATGAACAAATCGATACCTTAAAGAAGGACTTCCCAAATGAATTCGTTATCGCTGGTCAAATGGGTACATACTACATCTCATTCAACGTTAACTCCACAGTCTTCAGCAAAGCTGCAAACGAAGCTGATAGAGCTAAAGTTAGAAGAGCGTTAGGTTTATTCATCGACAGAGAATACATCGTTAAAGAAATTGGTAAAGCTGGCCAAATCCCAGCCAACGCCTTCGTCTCCGCAGGTTTAAGTGACCCAGCCGGTGGTGAATTCGTTGATCACAATGGTGCAAAGCGTGATGGTTCTGGCTATTACAAGAAAGGTGAAAACGACGCCGATTACAAAGCCAATGTTGATGAAGCTGTTGCTTTATTAAAAGAAGTTGGCTATGCCTATGATGAAGCTCAAAAGAAATTCACAGACTTCCCAGCCTTCAAGTACTTATACAATACTTCTTCAGGTCACCAAGCCATTGCTGAAAACGTCAGAGACACATTAGCAAGATATGGCATTACCGTTAACCTTGAAAACCAAGACTGGAGCCAATTCTTACAAACCAGAAAAGAAGGTAACTATGACGTTGCCCGTAATGGTTGGGTTGCTGACTACGATGATCCATCTTCATACTTAACAATGTGGACCACCGTTTCTGGTAACAATGACTGCCAATTCGGTAGAGGTGCTCATAAAGACGCTGCTATCTACGAAGCTGACTTAAACAACAACGGCACAATCGAAGACAATGAAAAGAACCTCACATGGGCTCAATCATATGACGTTTTAATGAACAACGCTGCTAAAGAAACAGATGCTAATAAGAGATTCCAAATCTTACACGCTGCTGAAGACGTCTTAATGTCCACAGGTGCTATCTGCCCAATCTACTACTACACAGATATTTATATGCTCAAGAGTAACGTTGAAGGATTCTTCTCCTCACCATTAGGATACAAATTCTTCATGTACTGCAACGTTAAATAATCTTTGATAATAGTGTTTAACAAATGGCCTCTTGCTTAATGCAAGGGGCTTTCTTTTGCGTTTACATAAGTGCATTAATATGTTTTAATATCTTTGCCGGATAATGCGGCCTTAAGTGGTGCGCTTCACTGCCGGCTTTTTCTTTACATCAATAATCTATTATGATTTAATATCCTTAGTCAGTTGATATAGCGACCCTAATGGGTGGGACTTCGATACTGACTTTTTCTTTACAGAAGTATTGTATTATGTTTTAATGCTTATAGATGATGTGTTGTCCTTGTGGACTTGCAAACTGATTCATCAGATTGACATCATCTTTTTTTGTGACTTCTAAGATACTTTTTTACTTCTCTTTCGGAGCATTCTGATAACTTATAGTCTTTATACCTAAAGCCCTTTAATTTATGTTTATCTTTTCGATAGTATTTTCTAACAAAAGCTTTTCCTTTCACATTAGCATTTAAATCATCAATTTCTATATATCTATCGTGTTTACGTGGGCTATGCGTTACTTCCAAATTATGCCAATTCTTTTTGTCCCCGCTTTTGATGGAAATTGAAGGATGCTTTGTTTTTCTGTTTTTATAAATTTTGAACGCCATATGTCTGTAATATTTAAAAACTCTCCTATTAATTAAATAGGGAGGTTTTTTCATTTTTGTCCAAAAAAGTTATTCAAATATATAAAAAAAGATAAAATAATAGTGCTATGGAAAAAATTAGAATCAATATGCTATCACAAGCCACATCTGTTGATGGTCAAGGTGTTGGTAGTGCTTATATCGAACAAGTCGCATTAGTGAAAGAAAATGATGATATCTTTGAAGTAGAAGTTAACTCAAAGAAATCTAACTTTGATATTTACCATATGCATACATTTAATCCTCAATATGTGATGAGATTAAATAAACGTCATATCAATGTTACTTATGTGCACTGCTTACCTGAAACATTTGATGGTTCACTTAAAATGCCTAAGCCAATCTTCTGGGCATTTAAAAAATACGTTAAACACGCTTATAAGAAAGCGGATGAAGCAGTAGTGGTTAATCCAATCTTTATTGAACCATTAGTGAAACTAGGCTTAAAAAGAGAAAACATTACTTATATCCCTAACTTCGTGGATCATGAAAAATTCCATGAATTACCATTAGAAGAAAGAAATGCTTTAAGAGATAAATATGGTATCCCTCACGATAAGTTTGTGGTGATGGGGTGTGGACAAGTCCAAACAAGAAAAGGCGTTAAAGATTATGTGGAATGTGCGAAGCGTAATCCAGATAAAGTCTTTGTTTGGGCGGGTGGCTTCTCATTCGGTTCTATGACTGATGGTTATAAAGAACTTAAAGCCATCATGGATAATCCTCCAGAAAACGTTAAGTTCATTGGTATTATTCCTAGAACTGAAATGAACGGCATCTTCAATATGTGCGACTTATTATTCATGCCATCATTTGATGAATTATTCCCAATGTCTATCTTAGAGGCTGTTAATTCTAGAAAGCCTGTCTTATTACGTAATTTAGAATTATATGAAGATATCTTATTCGTTGATAAAGATACATATGCGAAAGCTCCTGATGTTGATGGTTTCTGTGAACAAATCAATAAATTAGCGACTGATAAGAAATATTACGAACACTATCAAGAAGGCAGTAAATATATCTCAGATTTCTATAGCAAAGAACACGTTAAGAATCTTTGGCGAGAGTATTATCAAAGAATCTATAACAAGTGGGCACCACTTAAGAAATTAAAAACAAGAAATAAAAAGAAATAAAGTTAGGAAAGAAAAACCTAACTTTTTTTGATAATTTGTTTAATGTTATTATGATTTCATGAAGAGAAAGATTTATTTTAAGACATCAACTTCTTCTTTGATCATACAAGCAATTCTTGTTACATCTCTTTTGCTTGATATCTTTCTCGCGGTATTTTTTAACATTAGTTATTTGACCACTAATTTTAGAAGTGATAGTGAAAGACAATTTGCGATTATTCTTTCAATTATCTTCTATATTGGTATACTCCCGCTTCTATATTTCGAATTAACATTCCTATTAGGCAATATCATCCTTGGTAAAGAAAAAATCTATACACATGGTGATTTTAAAATTGGACCTAGAACACAGTTTCATACAGAAATGAAATATGAGGATATTAGAAAAGTATCCGTTATGGCGTTACGCCGTGACTCTAGAGGTAAATATAAACAAGCATTAAAACCATTACCATATATCCTTGTAGAAAGTAAAAATGGTAGACAGGTATTATTCTCATTACGTTACATATCCGTTAAAACGGTGAAGAAACTATTAGATGAATTATCTCTTAGATGTAGTGGTCCTGCGATTAATGTTCATCAATTAGTAAAAGAATTTAGAAACTATAACAAAATATATAAATGAAAAGCTGGGTATTACTTAATGATTGTCCCAGCTTTTAATTTAAATGCATCTTTTGCGTTATCTAATGAAGCGATAACTGCGGTCTTATTATTGTCTTTTAAGAAGTTAAGTACCGCTTGTACTTTTGGATACATGCTTCCTTTAGCGAAATGTCCTTCTTCGAGATATTTAGCTAAATCGCCTTTCTTAACGTCTTTTAAGACGACTTCGTTTTCTTGCTTATAATTTAGACAAACGTTGTTTACAGCGGTCAAAATGACTAAATAATCAGCATCTATGAGACTAGCGAGCTTCGCGGAAGCGTAATCTTTATCGATTACCGCAGCAACACCCTCTAATTTGTTATATTGTTTAATAACAGGGATGCCACCTCCACCTGCGCATATCACAACTTGTCCGTTATCTAATAATGCTTTAATAGATTCTTTTTCAATGATGTCGATTGGAAGTGGTGAAGGAACCACTCTTCGATAGCCTCTTCCAGCATCTTCTTTCATGATATAGCCTTTTTCTTTATTTATTTGTTCAGCTTGTTCTTTGTTGTAGAAGGATCCGATTGGTTTACTTGGATGTAGGAAAAGTGGATCACAAGGGTCCACTTGTACTTGGGTAATAATAGTTGCGACAGTTTTATTAATGTTATTTAGTTTAAAAGAATTATATAAGGCATTTTGAATGTGATAACCGATATATCCTTCAGACATAGCGCCACATTCAGGGAATGGCATATTAGGTGTTTCCTTGGATGTTTCAAAAGCAAGATTAATCATCCCCACTTGTGGACCATTACCATGTACGATAGCGACTTCGTTATCATCCATAATTAAACCAGTAATAGCCTCAGCGACTTTTATTAATGCTTGTTTTTGTTCACTAGGATTATTGCCTAGTGCATTGCCCCCTAAGGAAACTACGTATTTTGCCATATTAATTAGTCTTTATCATCTGGATCTTTTGGATCATCATCTTCATCTTTTTCTTCTTCTTTGCCTAAGACTTTGTTAATCGCACCCACAACGGAGTGATAAGCAGGAATCGCTAAGAACACGACCCACATTGGATGCCATAACATTGGATTACCATATGTGCCAAGAGCCACTGGTAGTGTGAAACACACTAAGAAGAATGTGAATATGGCGGTGAAGGCCATATTGAAGTGGTTAGCGTTTCTTTTCACAATTGCTCTAGCAATAGAACAAATGATTTCTGGAATGAAGAAGACAATCCACATAATGTTCCACCAGCCAAGGATAGCGCTTGTTATTACATAAGCGACAATCGCTAAGGTGAATAGTGTAGCTTCAATCGCCCCAATGATAGCCATCTTGGTATCGAATTGATGCTTTTTAACAGTGCCATCAGCGTTATAGCAAGTCACGCCGTCATCGTTAATAGTGACTTTCTTACCATTTTTACCAACAAAGATTACGTGATCGTCTTTGTTGATTTCTACTTTCTCTTCTTGCGCAGACGCTTCTTCTTTAACTTGTTCTTGCACGATGGTATCGATATCTTCATCTGTAGCAAGGAGTTCATCGAGAGATACTCCATATAATTTCGCTAAGCAAATAAGATTATCAGTGTCTGGAGATGCTTCCGCTCTTTCCCATTTACTAACTGCTTGTCTTGATAAACCTAATTTATCCGCGAGTTCTTCTTGGGAATAGCCATATTTTTTTCTTAATTTAACTAATCTGTCTGCAATTTCAATCGTCATAATCGTTTCCTCCTGTTTTTGACACCAACAATCTAGCAATTTTCTACTTGGTTGCGCCACCTAGTCTAGTTAGAATTTTCGCAACTTTTGGTTGCAAATCA
>CACWSI010000023.1 GCA_902763555.1 uncultured Erysipelotrichaceae bacterium
GGGCCTAACAAATTACCAGAGAAAAAGAAAACCCCGCTTTTTTTAGTGTTCTTAGGTCAGTTCAATGACCCAATGATCTTCATCCTTTTAGCGGCCGCTCTTTTAAGTGTTGCCATCTCAATCTTTAACTCAGTTAAAAAGGGTGAACCATTTGACTTTGCAGATCCTGTTATTATCTTAGGTGTCTGTGTACTCAATGCAATTATTGGTACAGTTCAAGAGAATAAAGCGGAAAAATCATTGGAAGCTCTTAAAAAGATGTCTTCACCAACATGTGTTGTTAGACGTGATGGTAAGCTCATTGAATTAAAAGCTGAAGAACTAGTGGTTGGTGATATCGTCATCTTAGAAGAAGGTAGAACCGTTCCGGCGGATCTCCGTTTAACTGAGGCTATTAACTTAAAAACTGATGAATCATCTTTAACTGGTGAATCTTTACCAGTCGAAAAAGACGCTAACATCGTCTTCAGTGATGAAGTTGGTGTTGGTGATAGAGTCAATATGGTCTATATGTCCACACCTGTCGTATACGGTCGTGGTGAAGGTATTGTTGTTAGAACTGGCATTGATACCGAAACAGGTAAGATTGCTAAATTACTCTCCGAAGGAGACGATGATACAACTCCACTTCAAAAACAACTTGCTAAGTTATCTAAGTTCTTAGGTATCTTAACAATTGTTATTGTTGTTTTGATGGCATTATTGATAACTTCATGTTTGCTATCTCTTTAGCGGTTGCCGCTGTTCCAGAAGGTTTACCTGCTGTTGTCACTATTGTCTTAGCTTTAGGCGTCCAAAAGATGGTCAAAGCCAATACCATTGTGCGTAAATTACCATCTGTTGAAACATTAGGCGCTGTTAGTGTGGTCTGCTCTGATAAGACTGGTACATTAACACAAAACAAGATGACAGTAGTGCGTGCTTACTTAAATGAGAAGTTAGTGGGTGGAGATGAAATCTTCACCGATGATTATAAATTCTTATCCATGGGTTTATCCCTTTGTTCTAACGCCTCTGTTGATGACGGGGTGTACGGCGATCCAACTGAAATCGCTTTAGTGGAATACGCTAATAAGATGAATCAACATAAAGGTGATTTAGAAAAGATTGCTCCACGTATTAATGAATACCCATTTGATTCAGTGCGTAAGATGATGTCCACTCAACACGCTTATGAAGGTAAAAAGATTATCTTCACCAAAGGTGCGATTGACTCAATCTTAAAAGTGGCTGATCGAATTTTAATCAATGGTAAAGAAAGAAAAATTACCAAAGAAGATAAAGAAAATATTATGAAAGCCTCTGACACAATGGCAGTGGATGCCCTTCGTGTTTTAGGCCTTGCTTATACATATGCTGATGAATTAAAAGAAGAAGACTTAGTCTTTGTTGGTTTAGTGGGTATGATTGACCCACCAAGACCAGAATGTAAGAACGCTGTTTCTATCTTCAAAAAAGCGGGTATTACAACCATTATGATTACTGGTGACCATAAGACAACCGCTTTAGCGATTGCTAAAGAATTAGGCATCGCTGATGAAAATGGCGAAGCCTTAAGTGGTGATGAAATTGACGAATTAACACTAGAACAATTACAAGAAAAGGTCAAGACAGTGCACGTCTTTGCCCGTGTTTCTCCTGAAAATAAAGTCCAAATCGTGACTGCTATTAAAGCAAATGGCAATATCGCTGCGATGACTGGTGATGGTGTTAATGACGCACCAAGCTTAAAAGCCGCTGATATCGGTATTGCTATGGGTATCACTGGTACTGACGTTGCTAAAGGTGCCGCTGATATGGTCTTAACTGATGATAACTTTGCTTCCATTGAAAAAGCGGTGGAAGAAGGTCGTGGCATTTATACCAACATCAAGAAAACAGTCTTATTCTTATTATCCACAAATATTGCGGAAGTTTTAGCGATGTTCGCTGTTGTTATTATGTCTCTCTTCTTAATGGAACATAATTTACCAACGCCATTACTCGCTATCCATATCTTATGGGTTAACTTAATTACCGACTCCTTACCAGCGGTAGCCCTCGGTGCCGATGAAAAAGAAAGTGGCATCATGGATGATAAACCACGTAATCCTAAAGAATCATTATTCTCTAGAGGTGGTTATTGGGTGACATTTGGTTATGGCTTACTAATTACTATTACCACAGTCTTTGCCTTCTTAATGATTCCAATCTTTGAAGGTCATGCTCAATCATTAGAACAAATCGCTGAAGTACTAACAAATAACGATGCTATCCGTATGCAATCACAAACTGCAGCGTTCTGTGTCTTATCCTTATCAGAACTCTTCCATATGTTAGGTATGACTTCCATTAAGAAGTCCTTTGTCCATAACTTCTGGAGCAAGAACTGGTTATTATGGTTATCCTTCGCTTTAGGCGTTGGCTTACAAGTCGCAGTGGTCAATATTCCTGGCTTAAATGGCTTCTTCTCATGCGCGCCATTAGATATTGCGCACTGGGGTATCGTGCTCGCATTAAGCGTCGCGCCTGTCATTGTTCACGAGATTGTTGCCCTTGTTCTCTTTATAAAGAGAAAAGTTAGTAGATAATATTCTCTCCTCTCAGTAGAGTTAGATATTTTTATAGTAGTGTGCTTAAATATTGATTAACCATTATCATTTAAGCATGCAAAACGAAAAACGCATTGTTATTATCGGTGCCGGTGTGGCTGGTTTATCTGCAGGCATTTATGCAGAACAGCACGGTTTTCACGCTATCTTATTAGAAAAGAATCCATCAGTTGGTGGTATGTGCACAGGCTGGTATAGAAAAGGTTTTTATCTTGATGGCTGTGTTCACTGGTTAACAGGCACTAAAGAAGGCACATTCTTAAACGAGATGTGGAAGAATGTTGATGCCTTCAGAACACAAGATGATATTTTATATCTTCCATCTTGGGGTACTTTTGAATACGAAGGTCAAAAGGTTATCTTATGGAGAGATTTAGACCGCGCTGAAAAAGAGTGGAAAGAAATCTCACCAGTTGACTCCAAGATGATTCATAAATTCTTTAAGATGGTCAAAGACTTCACTAAAGTGGAACTTCCTTTAGACTTACCATTAAGCATGATTCCATTAAATCGTAAGATTGGCTTAGGTATGAAAGTCTTATCAGTCTGGCCATCCTATTTAAAGACCATGTTTATTTCATGCGAAGAATTCGCCGCTAAATTTAAATCACCTGCCATTAGATTTGCTTTAACCAAAGCTCAAATCGGTGAAGGTAACTTATTCTCCATGATTTATAGCTACGCTACTGTAGTTATGGGTGATGGTGGTATCCCAGTTGGTGCTTCTAAACCAATGGTGGAACGTATGAAAGAAAAATTCATCGCTTTAGGTGGTACTTTAAAATTGAACGCTAATGTCGACAGCGTCATTATCGATAATGGTGTGGCTAAGGGTGTCAAACTTATCAATGGTGAAGAATATCAAGCGGACTATGTTGTTTCTTGCTTAGATACAAACTACACCTTAAAGAGATTATTAAGAGACCAATATAAGTTCCCAGCTTTCCAAAAACGCTTCGATGATCCAGTCAGACATCAAGCTCCAAGCTGCATGTTAATGCACTTCTCTGTTAAAAAGAACAATAACTTACCAATTCCATATACTTTTGAATGCGAACCATTTAACGTCGCTGGTAATGATATTAATCACTTAACTATTCGTAGTTATGCCTACGATGAAACATTCACTAGAGGCGATAAAACAGTCCTTTCTGTCATGGTTGATCAAAGTAATGTTGATTATCCATATTGGAGAAAGTTATCTAAGAATAGAGCAATGTATCTAAAGATTAAACAAGAAATCGCCGAAGAAGTGAAATCTAGAATTCTTAAGAAACTTCCAGATATCGGCGAATTAGAAACATTAGATGTTTCCACTCCATACACATTTAACCATTATGTGAATACCTCTAATGGTGTTTATATGAGTTTCTTATTCTCCAAAAGAGATGCGATGTTCGCCCATAGTGGTCTTCTTAGAGGTTTAAAGAACTTCTACTTATCTGGACAATGGTTACAAGGTCCTGGTGGTTTACCAATCGCCATGACACAAGGTAAATTTGCTATTCAAAGAATATGCAAAAAAGAAAAATTATCTTTTGTCTTCTCTCCAGTTCCACAAAAGAAAAAGGCTTAATCAATCTCACATAAATTAAAAAGATAATTTATTGTTGCAACTTATTTTAATTTTTACTATTATATTTAAGCGACTTAAAGCGAATTAGACCTGCCGACTTAGCTCAATTGGTAGAGCAACTGAATCGTAATCAGTAGGTTGCGGGTTCAATTCGTATTTAGCTCAGCTGGGAGAGCATCTGTTTGACGTACAGAAGGTCGGCGGTTCGATCCCGTCAGTACCCACCAAATTAGTGAATAAGCCCTGACAAAGGGCTTTTTTACAAGAAGCACGCGTAGTTTAGTGGTAGAACTTTAGCTTCCCAAGCTAATCGTGCGGGTTCGATTCCCGTCGCGTGCTCCATATAATATTAATAGCGCTCTTACAAGGAGCGTTTTTTGTTAATAATACTTTTAAAAACTTTGATTTATCCTAGAAAAACTTTGATATATAATGGTGGCAATAATTACAAAAGATATTTTTAAATAAGGAGTTAAAAGTATGAAAAAATTAGTCTTCCTTAGTGCCTCGTTGTTATGCTTAACTGCCTGTAATTTTTTTGGTTACCAATATGGTTTCAAAAATACTCCACCTAATGATTTTAAAGCCGAATTAAGTCTTGGCTTCTCAACTAAAGAAAAAGGCCTTATTGAAATAAGTGATAATGATGTTTATATCAACATTTATCAAAAAGATAATTACAATACTTCCTATTTTGCGCATTTTGATAATGATAGTTATGTATATTATCGTAAAGATGTTATGAATAACGGTGATTGGGAGTCTTATGCTCCTACGACCACTAATACTAAGAACATGACCACTCTTGATGCCATTAGATCATTAGAGGGCGCAATCAATGGTTTATATGCTGACATTTTCGATGTTGAACTTATTAATGGTGCTAAATATTCTGGTAAGGCTACCACAGTTCTTAAAATCGAAACTGACACTTATAAAGTCAAAAGCAAAACATATTATTATCGTGAAGAGCTCAATATGTTTTTAAGAATATCTGATGAATCGGAGCAAGAAAAGACTTGCACAGTAAAAGAATATCAATCTTGGAAACACTTTGATGATTCACCAAGCTTTAATTAAAATAAGACTTAGGTATATGAAATACGAAAAGTCCTGTGGTGTAATCACCTACATACTTATTAATAACGAAATACATTACTTATTGGTAAAACAAACCAATGGTTTTGTGTCATTTCCTAAAGGACATGTCGAAAACAACGAAACAGAAGAAGAAACCGCTTTACGTGAATGTTTAGAAGAAACAGGACTTAAAGTTAATATCAAGAAAGGTTTTAGAGAAGTAGTGAACTATTACATCCCTGAAATCGATGTTGATAAAGATGTTGTCCTCTTTGTCGGGGAGATTGATAATCTCGATTATCATAGACAAGAAAAAGAGATTGATGACATCAAGGTATGCAAATACCAAGAAGCTTACAATCTCTTAGAATTCGATAACTGGAAGAACGCTCTTAAAAAGGCTAACGACTTCTTAAAACTATAATCTAGCAAGCACGAGATCCATAATTTCCTTAAAGGTTCCGTGCTTGTATTTATTTATATCCTCGTTATCTAGATTTAATAAACAATCAGTAATGAGATAGGAATCAATACCTAACTTATTAACAACCATATCTTCTCTCACATCATTACCAATCATAATGACTTCTTCAGGTTTTAGATTGTTTCTCTCTAAGATCATTTCATAGTATTTAAGATTTGGCTTAGCAAATGAAGAATTCTCATAAGCGGTAATATCTTTAAAATCATCAGGATTAAGACCCGCCCAAACCATACGTGCTTTCGTGGCCACAATTGGGAAGATTGGATTAGAAGCAATAATAACTTCATAGCCTCTATTTTTAAGCTCTTTAATAAAAGGTGCTGCTAATGGTTGAATAGGTAAAGCGCAAGCAAAAGCTAATTTAGGAAAATCATTATTGTAGAAATCATTGAATTCCTTTTCATCTCTTTGCCTACTATCTGGATAAATAGTGGAAAAAGCTTGCCAAAATCTTTCCTCGTTTGGCATAGTACCATCGTTTTTAACCATGGCTTTAGTACCGAACCAAATAGCGTTCACTAAGTCTTCAGGCTTATAACCAAAATGTTTGACTTTTTGATAGACTGCACCGAAATAAACTTTCTTAAATTCATCTTCGTTCATTGGAAGCAATGTACCATCTAAATCAAATAAAACTGCTCTAATCATGAGAAGATTATTTCATTATTCTTATCGTTTGTCATTACAAAATTTTATTTTGTGTTACAATAGTTACCCGTATGACTTGGGAATTATTCTTAGACATCTTATTAGACGCATTAAAAGACAGTGGAATTGTCTTTGCTTTTGTGTTTTTGTTTCATGTCATTCTCTCTTTTATAGAAACGCCTGTTTCTAACTTCTTGGTAAAAAGAAAGAAAACTTCCCCAATCTTTGGTGCTTTATTTGGTTTGGTCCCACAGTGTGGCACATCTGTTATTGCAGCGGACTTATATATTAAAAAATTCATTACCATCGGCACAGTCATTGCTGTTTTCTTAAGTTGCTCTGATGAAGCCTTATTAGTGCTTTTAGGCGCTTGGAATGAAAAGACCTTAATGATCTTCCCATTATTAGGCTTAAAACTTGTCAGTGGTATCATCGTGGGTCTTCTTATTGATTTATTTGTTAGAAAACAAAAGATTATTGATGTTGACCATGTTGAAGAAGAACATGAATGTCACACACATCATCATGAAAATACACCTGCGCATGCGCATTTAGTGCATCCATTAATTCACTCCGCGAAAATCTTTGCCTATGTCTTTATTATTAACTTAGCAATGGGCACTCTTATTGGTTTTGTCGGTGAAGAAAACTTCTCTAACTTCATGATGACAAACCGCTATTTAGCGCCTTTATTTGCCTCTATTATTGGTCTTATTCCTAACTGTGCTTCATCTATTTTAATTACTGAATTATTCATTTCTGGTAACTTATCATTTGGGGCATTATTTGCGGGCTTATTAGTTAACTCTGGCTTAGGTTTAATGGTCTTATTAAAAGATAAAAAGACAATTGGAAAAGCATTCATTATCTTAGCAATTTGCTTTGTTATCGCTAATATATTTGGTTATTTGACTTGTTTGGTAGCGGGTTTTTAGCCTTTGGCTAATTATCAACTATATGAACAGTCATTCATTTTTTAATTGCAAATATGAACGAACATTCATATAATAATCACGGTGATGAAATATGAAAGGTGTTCAAAACTCAACAATTAAGAAAATGGAAAGCTTGCTCGAAACAGCTTCCGACGCAACAAGATTAAAGATCATGTTAGCGTTACTCGATGATGATAGATGTGTCTGTGAAGGTGACTGCAATTGTGGCGCCTGTTTAGATATGGACTGCATGATTGAAAAATGCGTTAACGATATCGCAGCAGAAATAGGGGCTTCTCAATCCTTAGTATCACATCAACTTAGAGTGCTTAAGGATGCTGACTTAGTGAGAACGCGTAAAGAAAAGACAAAAGTGTATTACTCATTATCGGATAAACATGTCCGCTTACTGTTAGGCGTTGCTTATGAACACGTAATGGAGGAGGAAGAAGAAAATGATTAAGAAAACTTATCACATTTCTGGATTCGATTGCCCAAACTGTGCGCATAAGAGCGAAGCCCATTTAGGCAAACATGAAAAAGTCGATAGTTGTCATATCGATTTTTCTACGAATAAGATGTATATCACTTATAAAGAAGAAGAATTAGAAGTCGAAGAAATCAAAAAAGTTATCGCTCAAGTTGAAAGTGATCCATTAGATATTTATGACTTAGATAAGAAAGTGGTGAAAAAAACTTACCATATCTCTGGTTTTGATTGTCCTAACTGTGCTCATAAATCAGAAGCCCATCTTGCAAATCAAGAAGGCATTCAAGATGCCCATATCGACTTCTCCACTAATAAGATGTATATTACATACACCAATAAGGCTTTCAGTATTGAACAAATCAAAAAGATTATTGCTCAAGTGGAAAGTGATCCTTTAGATATTAGTGAAATTGAAGGTAAAGTCGAACATAAAGAGAGACTCTTTACCCCAAGCATGTGGTTCTTATTAGCAAGAATTCTTATTGCCGTAATTGTCTTAATTATTAACCTTACTGTTTTAGAAAGATTTGATAATAGTGGTTGGATTAGATTTGCGATTTATACCGCGACAACAGTCTTATTAACATATGATGTTACTTGGCGTGTTATTAAACACATTAAGAATCTTAGAAACATCATTGACCATAACTTATTAATTACTATCGCTGTCTTAGGCGCAACCGCTCTAGCGGTTATCCACCTCTTAAGAGAAGGTCAAACCGAACATGGTGTTCACTTCGCAATGGAAGCGATGATGGTTGTTGGTTTATTCCAAGTTGGTCAAATCGTTGAAAGAATCGCCACTAATAGAAGCAAATTAGCAGTTATGAACGCCATTCAATTAAGAGTGGAATACGCTAACTTATTAAAAGATGGTGAAATCAGAAAGGTTGATCCAGAAGAATTAGAAATCGGTGATAACGTTGTTATCAGTGCGGGTGAAATGATCCCAGTTGATGGTGAAGTTGTTTCTGGCTCAGCTTATGTTGATAAATCATCTTTAACTGGCGAATTTGTCCCAGTGTTAACTGATGAAGATAATAAAGAAGTATTTGCCGGCTGCTTAGTTAAAACAGGTTCTATTACCATTAAGGTAAATAAGAAATATGAAGATAGTGCAGTCGCTAAGATTATTGAATTAATCTCTAATAGTGGTGAAAAGAAATCCAAAGCAGATGAATTCATCGCTAAGTTTGCTAAATGGTATACACCTGCTATCGTTATTATCTCTGCTTTAGTGTTACTCATCGGTGGTTTAATTACTAAAGATTGGTCTGAATTTGTGGTCAGAGGATTAGAAATCCTCGTTACAGGTTGTCCATGTGCGATTGTTATCTCTGTCCCACTTGCTTACTTCGCTAGTGTCGGTTTAGCCAGTAAAAGAGGTATTGTCATTAAAGGCACAAACTATTTAGATCAATTAAATAACGTTGATAAGATTGTCACTGATAAAACAGGCACTTTAACTCATGGTGTGTTCACCATCACAAAAATCGCTAATGAGGATGGTGTTAGTGAAGAAGAATTATTAAATGCTTTATATGCAGCAGAATGCTTATCCACTCATCCAATTGCTAAAGCAATTACCCATGATGTTGATGTTAAAGCTTTAGCGGCTAAGCAAGTTGATTATCAAGAAATCGCTGGCTTTGGTGTTAAGACCACTTATGAAGGTGAAACCATCTATGCTGGTAACGCTCAATTCATGAGAAATAATGGTGTAGAACACATTAATGAAGAAGCGATTGGCACAATCGTTCACTGTAAGAAAGGTGACAAATACTTAGGCTACATCGTCTTATACGATGAAGTGAAAAAAGAAGCCTATGAAATGGTCAAACTCTTACACAAAGAAAAGAAAGGCGTTGTTCTTTTAACTGGCGATAAGAAAGAGAATGCTGATTATATCAAAGATGAATTGGGTCTCGACCGTGTCTATAGTGAATTAACCCCAGATCAAAAAACTGAGATTCTCGAAAAAGAAATGGTAGCCACTAATAAGGCAGTTGCCTTCGTTGGTGATGGCATCAATGATGCCCCAAGCATCATGAGAGCGGATGTTGGTATCGCTATGGGTGCTATCGGTAGTGATATCGCTGTTGAGAATGCCGATGTCGTGATTATGAACGATGATCCTGCTAAGGTCTATGAAGCCGTGAAGATTGCTCGAATTGCTAGACATACCGCTATCTTCAATATTGTCTTCGCCTTACTTGTGAAGTTCGTTGTGGCTATCTTAGTATTAATCCTTGGTAGCCAATATATCCCAATGATTGTTCCAGTCCTTGCGGATACCGGTTTAACCGTTGTATTAGTTATTAATTCCTTATTAATCTTATATAGAAAATTAAGGAAATAAGCGACACGTGTATATAAAAAGCACGCACCCCCTCTAGCAAAAGGATGCGTACCATTGAGATTAATTTTGTTAACTTATTTAGCGAATTTCTCAGCGGCTTCAACGCCAATTTCAATCATTCTTAATAAGCCATTTTGTCTTTGTTCTGGTGTGAGTTCTTCTTTGATTAAGAAAGAGTCACTGACAGTTAAGAGACAAAGGGCTTTTTTCTTTAATTTTGCGGCATTGCAGTATAAGGAGAAAGCTTCCATTTCAACGGCTAAGACGTTCATATCAGCCCATTTCTTCCAACCTTCTTTATCAGAGTTATAGAAGACATCACTTGATAAGACGTTACCGACGTGAACAGGAATACCTTTCTTTCTTGCAGCGCTAACTGCGGCTTCCATAACATCGAAGTCCGCACTCGCGGAGTAATGACCATTTAAGTTATATTGATGTGCCCAGTTACTATCTGTACTAGCAGCGCTACCGACGATAATATCAAATAAATTGATATTTTCTTGATAGGCACCACATGTACCGACACGGATAATCACATCAACGTTATAACGTGAATATAATTCGTAGGAGTAAATACCAATGGATGGCATACCCATACCTGAAGCCATAACGCTAATCTTTTTGCCGTTTTTGGTGTAACCAGTATAGCCATAGATGTTACGAACGCTAGTCACTAGTTTGACATCATGTAGATATGTATCGGCAATCAATTTAGCTCTTAATGGATCACCAGGCATTAAAACAACGTTAGCAAAATCGCCAGGATTGGCACTATTATGAGGTGTAGACATATTATAAATTCTCCATTTCCCGAAAACTATTCTACAAAACTTAGCAATGTTTCTCAATAGAGAATAATGTTTTGACCTTCTACTTATAAATCGTTAGAATATCACCATGAAAGAAGTTAAGCTCAATCAAACTTACTACAAAGTTCTTATTACTATCAAAGCTCTAAACGACTTACATTACTACCCTCTTAACGAAGGTATCTATAAGATTCTTGTTGGTGTGGTGGATGAAGATACTAAGCCATTCGTTGATTTAGATTGTTTTGGTACACTCATATCTTTTACCAGTAAAAAAGTGTGTCGTTTAACAATGATGCTATATCGTTATGGCTATATTGGAAGAATCTTTGATACACAAACTAAAAAGTTATATTTCTCTTTAACCGACAAAGGTATTGAAGCCACTGAAGCGTTCCTAAAAACTCATAAAAAACCTTTTGCAAGAAGAAGCAAAAACGTCACACCGACAATTGTTAAAATTGACTAAATAACCTATTTTTTAGCCATTTTTGTTATCTTTTGTGGAAATATATTCCTGAATATATTATGATTATTTTGCACGCTTTAGGGGGTAAATGTATGAATTTTATTTGGGAAGCCATGCCTCTTGGCAACTTTATTTTAAATCTTGCATTAGTGGTTATTATTCACGCTTTTATTTTGTTTTTCCTTTTTAAAGTTTCTAAACGCCGCTTAACAATTGTTATTTTTGGCGTTGGTACCGCTCTTTTCCTTACAGCTTTTTTATTCAACCTTACATACGTGTGCATTTTACTTGCGGTTATCGGTACCGCCGGATTATCCGCTGTTTGCTTTGCAAACCTCGGTGATTTAAGAAAATTCATCGCTAACCCATTCTCCAGACAAACCGCTAAAGCGGTCAACTTTGGTATTGAAAGAATTTACGATACTCAACAATTATATAAAAACATCGAATCAGCTGTTATCTCATTAAGTAACGCTCGTATCGGTGCCATTATGACATTTGAAAAGAACACAAGTTTGAAAGATATTATGAAGAACGGTGTCCCAATTAATGCACCAGTTACTCCAGAAATCCTCATGACAATCTTCTACCCAGGTACACGTTTACACGATGGTGCGGTTGTTATTCATGGTAATGAAATCGTTGCGGCTAGTGTCTTCTTCACACCAACTACAAAACCATTTGCTGGTAAATATGGTTCAAGACATAGAGCAGCGATTGGTATCTCTGAAGTATCAGATGCAGTGACAGTTGTTGTTTCTGAAGAAACAGGACGTATCTCCTTTGCGGTTAATGGTGATTTAGAAGCCGTGACACAACAAAACTTCCTCCGTGTTTTTGAAAACTATATGGCGGATCAATCCTCCTCTGAAGAATAATGGACAGTAAAGAGCTTTACGACTATATATTGAAAATCCAATCCATCGCCAAAATAGGATTGGTTTTTTCTAAAGACCCATACGCCATTACTAACTATCAACAGATCAATGATTTGACTTTAGAGATGTTAGAAAAGCTCATGGAAATTGAATTCCATAGACCTAATTATTTCTCCAGAGATATTTATCCTACACCAAGTGTATCTGTTCGTGCGGTTATTTTAAATGAAAATCGTAGCAAAGTATTGATGGTAAGAGAAGCCAATAGTGGGACTTATTCTTTCCCTGGCGGTTGGGCGGATCTTTATGATTCTGCTGGTCAAACAGCGATTAATGAATCAAGTCAAGAAGCAGGCGCAGACATTGAACTTGTACGCCTTGTGGGTGTACTCAATCGTACGCCATTTAAAACAAGTGTTTCCACTCCAGAATATCTTGTAGTTTTTGAAGCTAAACTTAAGGGTGAACTTCATGAACATGAATATGAAACCGATGATGTTGCCTGGTTTGAATTAGATAATCTCCCTCCATTATCTAGGAAAGTGATGAAGGAAGAAATTGACCGCATTATAAATGCGATAAAGACAAACAAAACTATATTTGATTAAATAGATTATGCAAAATGTCCTTAATAAATAAGGTCATTTTTGTTATGATATTTTATATGGTCGAGTTTAAAGCCTTAACATCGTTAACAACTGTGCAATTAGCATTCGTCATTATTGTCCCAATAGTGGTGATTTTATTCTTTGCTATTGTCTTATATTTTCCAATCTCTGCGGCCTATCGTCGTAAGAGATTCCAAGTTATCTTTTATAAACGCGTTTATAAAGTGGCTTTAGAAAATGACTATTATTTAATCAATCAATTCTATTTCAAGGTTGATTCAAATAAACTCGCAAAAGTGGATCACATCCTTTTTGGTGAGAAATACATCTATGTTATCTTAACCAAATACTATGAAGGTGATTTAGTGGGTAAGTCCACTGATAAATCTTTGATTTTTATCTCTCATAAAGGTAAAAAGTGCTATACCGATAACCCAATTATCCAAGCTAAGAGTTTGGCGAGTAAATTATCATCATCAACAGGTTTAGATACATCCATGTTAATCGGTATCACTTTAATTAACGATGACTGCAAAGTCGAAGTCCAAAGCGATTCCAAACAGTTCTATATTATCCAAAGAAAGAAATTCGCCGCTTTGATTAAAGCGATTGAATCTCGTCCAGTGGAAAACATCAATGATGCACAGCTTGCAAAAGCAGTGCAATCAATTGCTAAGGAAAACAAGAAGAAAAAGTAATGAAAGACTCACTCAGAAGCATTTCTTTTAACAAGTTCAAAGCCAATCCATCTTCCTACATTGCTGTAGGAATTATGTGTGGTTTGTTTTTACTTTTAGTAACAATCCTTGCTTTTATCGGTCCATCATTATTAATAATTGCGGTACCGCTTCTAGCGTTACCTTTCTTATTTGCTTCTCATGTAGCTTGTTATTATCTACAGATAAATCAACAAATTTCCTTATCCGCTTATGCGAGATATTTTATGGGTTTCTTCCGTTCCCAGTTTAGAGGAAGCTTTAGAGGTTTAATCTCTTTCTTAAAGTCTTTAGGTTTCTATTTTGCCACTGTGATAGTCGCTGGAATCATCTTCTATTTGATCTTCAAAGCGCAGTATGGTGAGACCTTCGTTAATTCATTTAATACCTTAGCGTTCCAATATGTGAATAACGTCGAATTTACCTATGAAGAATTAACAGCGTTATTAGAGGATAACAACAATATGTTATTAACCTTCATCGTTTATATATCCGCAGTGGGAATTCCTCTATCAATGCTCGCTTTTATTTACTATATTTCCTTCTCATCTTTATCCATTTATTACCGCGCTAATGTAGCCTTTGGTGCCGCAGCCTTATTAAAGATGAGTGTCGGTAACACTTATGCTCGTCACCGTAATGAAATGCGTAAAGACTGGCCAATGTTAGTTTTATCCTTTGTGGGTATGCTAGCCTTTGGTGCTCTTGATTTCTTCTTAATTAAGAGAATCGATTTATTACCAACCTTCGTATTAGTGGGTGGTGTGGCCTTATTAATGTTTTATCTTCCATTCTATTTTGCCAACATGGAAACGATATATAAGAAATATGAAATGAATTTCAAAGAAGGTAATCAAGAAGCAATCGAGACCATCCTTAGAAGAATTCAAAATAGTATTGATCTAAGTGAAGAAGAAAAGAAGAACTTAGAAGCATCGTTACGTGGTCAAGATCATCAAGACGATGAGGATGGAGATAAATAAAAAACCCAGATTTTGCATCTGGGTATTAAGCTGTCTGGAGCAAGTGACGGGAATCGAACCCGCATATTAACCTTGGCAAGGTTACGTTCTACCACTGAACTACACCTGCATTTGGGATTTCCAAATAAGTAAAACAAAAATATCTTGCAACAACATTTAGAAAAAAATTAAAAGAGGCAGAAAACATGATTACAAACAAGCAATTAGCAGACCTAATTTTCCCAGATATTACTGAGACAATCGAAGACTTAGAAAAAAGATATCCAGTTAGAGATCTACCAGAAGGCGCTCAAGTCACTAGATTCGCTCCTTCCCCAACAGGTTTCTTACACACTGGTTCTTTATTCACATCTTTAGTGTGTCGTAAAGTCGCTAGCCAATCTAAAGGTGTCTTTTATGTTAGACTTGAAGATACAGATACCAAAAGAGAAATCGCCGGCAGTGGTGAACAACTCTTAGAACAATTACATACCTTTGGTATTGATCCAGATGAAGGCTATTTAGGTGACCATGAAGAAGGTAACTATGGTCCATATGTGCAATCTAAGCGTGCGCGCATATACTGCATTGTTATTAAACATTTATTAGAAGAAGGCAAAGCCTATCCATGTTTCTGCACCGCTCAAGACTTAGAAGAACTTCGTAAAGAACAAGAAGCGAAGAAATTAAATCCTGGCTATTATGGTGAATTCGCTAAATGTAGAAATCTTTCTAACGAAGAAAAATATGAAAAGATTAAAAATGGTGAACACTTCGTCATCCGTTTCAGAAGTGAGGGAAATCACGAAAATAAGATTAAAGTCTCCGATTTAGTGAGAGGCGAATTTGAAATCGCGGAAAACGATCAAGACATCGTTATCTATAAGAGTGATGGTTTACCAACATATCACTTCGCTCACGCAGTCGATGATCACTTCATGAGAACAACCACTGTTATCCGTGGTGAAGAATGGGTGGCATCTTTACCAATCCACGTCCAACTCTTTAGAGCGTTAGGCTGGAAAGCCCCTAAATACGCCCACTTACCAGTTATCATGAAAGTGGATGAAGAAACAGGTAATAAACGTAAACTTTCTAAAAGAAAAGACCGTGAAGCCGCTTGTTCATACTTCATTGAAGATGGTTATTTACCACAATCTCTCATTATGTATTTAATGACCATCGCTAACTCTAACTTTGAAGAATGGATTTTAGCGAATAAATTCGAAGGTATGGAAAACTTCCAATTCTCCTTCAAGAAGATGTCCTTAGAAGGTGCCTTATTCGATATGGGTAAATTAAACTTCTTTGCCCGTGAATTACTTGTTAAATATAACAAAGACCAATTCACAGAACTCGCCTATGAGTACGCAAAGAAATATAATCCAGAACTTCAAAAAGCTATCGAATACGATAGAGAGTTGTTCGCTAATATCATGAACATCGATAGAGAAAAAGCCAACCCAAGAAAAGACTATGAAAAGTTTGGTAATATCCTAGATATTATTGGCTTCTTCTATCAAGATAGATATAACGAAGTCTTAAAAGAACCATTACCATTTAATGAAAAGTTCTCTAAAGAAGATTTAATCGAAGCGTTAGAAGCCATTAAAGCTAACTTAAAGACCAACACAGATGAACAAGCTTGGTTCAATGATTTAAAAGAAATCGGTACAAGTTTGAACTACGCTGCTAACAACAAAGACTACAAAGCTAATCCAGAAGCCTATAAAGGTAATATCGGTGATCTCGCGGAAATTCTTCGTATCACTTTAACAGGTAGAAAGAACGCTCCTAACTTATGCGTTGTCATGTACCTCTTAGGATTAGAAGAAACACATAGACGTATCGACGCTGTTATTTCTTTACTTAAATAAAAACACGGGAGTATAATTACTCCTGCTGGTCCTATGGAGAAGTGGCTTAACTCATCGCCCTCTCAAGGCGACATTCACGGGTTCGAATCCCGTTGGGATCACCAAATTGATTAATTGGACTGATAATTATCAGTCCTTTTTTCATTTCTTTAACTAGAATTAAAAAATCATTAAAATGAAGTCATGAATGAAGAAGTGTTACCAGAAAAGAAGAAGCATTTAACTCGTTCTGAAAAAAGGGAAATTCGAAAGCAAAAACTTAAAAACAGGTTGATTCGTCCTGACGATATCAAATACCAAGGCCCGATTTCTTATCGTGTTTTAAGAATTATCGCCTGGGTTCTTATCGCTATTGGGCAACTCGCATTCCTTAATGGTGTTTCAGATTCTTTAATCCAATGGAATCCATTAGGAGATACTTTAGAGGGCTTATTTAGTTTCCTAGCTTCAATTGCCACACCTTTATTTATCGTGGCTTCTTTTGGTTTAGTCCTTAATCGCAAACGTAGTTATTCCGCTTTTATAACTATCTATGGTGCGGGTTTCTTTGCTATAGGCCTAGGCGTATGTCTTTTCTACCTTAGATATATAAACGGCCTATTTGTTCAACTTGGTATTGACCAAACTCAGATGTCTGAACTTACTACAGATTTATTAGCAAAACGTGTCCAAGTTAACGTTTTTGCCGATTTATTTGCCTTCTCTTTATTTAATTTCTTCCTCAATTATTCACCGAATAAAGTGTTTACTGGTAAGAAGTTAATTATCTTCCGTTTATTCATGATATTCCCACTTGCCTATGTTACTACTTCTTATGTCTTAAAAGTTATGGCGAGCTTTGGTAGTCTCACATTGCCTTTCTATTTCTATCCATTCTTTGCCACACGTAATCCAATTATCTTCTTAGTGTTTGCATTAGCCTCATTATGGATTAAAAACCGTGAAAGATTATTCTTAAAGTTAGGCGCTAGTAAGGAAGACTATCAAAAGTATTTATTAACTAAACGTAATTCATTATCTTTCTCAATCAATCTTTCGTTATTTGTGATATTAGCCGCAGTATTAGAAGCAATAATAATCCTAGTAGTGGGCTTCATCTATATTGCTGAATTCGATAATATCGTCCCAATTCTTGATAACTATCAATTAGGACAAGCCATATCTATGATCGTGGCTATTCCTATCTTATTCTTATATTCATATACACGTGAACATAAGAACACATTACTTGATATTTTCATTCCTATTGGTGGTATTGCCTTATGTGGTTTTGTCTACATTGAATATATTTTCCAACTCATCCTTAAGCTTTCATCTAAACAATAAGGAAATTAATACACACGCACATCCGTGGGGGTTGATATATAAAAAGTGGGGGTTGATATAATCAATTATCCCCATTTTTTAAAAGAAAAATAATCAACCCCATAATAGTGATATCAACCCCTAACGCTATTCTTTTAAAGAATTTTTATCGCTTTATCTAGATTTTTTTGACATAAAAATAAATATCAACCCTGAAATTTTTAGGGGGATGATGTTATTTATTATTTATAATGTAAAATAAGAACATCAAATTTATGATATTTAAACTATTATCACTTTTAATTATTGCACCGACTTTGGCCAATGTTTCTCCTATTGATAACAAGGCTAGTTCTTTAATATCCTCAAGAGAAGATCTTAAAGTAGCAATAAGCGCCGCTAAAGACGGGGATGTGATTTTAGTAGATGATATTGATTTCACCAGTGGTGTTACTGGTCTATATAACGTTTATGAAAGAATCGAAATCAAAAAGAGCATTACTATCAAAGGTAAGGATTCAGGCTCTACCTTTAAACGTGGTAGCTTTGATATCTTTGGTGGTAAGACTTACGCTGACTTATTAAACGTAAAATTTGAAAACATCAATTTCTCACTTTACGAGAATAATAAAAATTTGACCAGTGAAGAATGGAAAGATGAAACTAAGTTACAATATGCTTCCTTCTTCTCCGGGAATGTCAATGCCTCATATCGTGGTTGTTCTTTTAAAGGCTACATGAATTATGAAGGTGGCGCTTTATATGGTATGTATGGCAATTATCAAGAAAACCCAGATTATTTAACTCTATATGGCGATCAAACTTCATCTAAACTAAATATCAATCTTGATAAGTGCACATTCACTGATAACGCTGCTTATCACGCTGGTGGAGCGTTGTTCTTTGATGGCTATCAAGATAATATCTCGATTAATATCAACGAATCAGTTTTTGATAATAACATTTCTGGTACCTTTGATAAAAAGGGCTGGGGAGGTGGCGCGATTTACGCTAACGATATTGCCTTAAAAGCGGTGGACGCTAAATTCACTAATAACTTAGCTAACTTTGTTTATCAAGGTGATACTAGTACGCAAGATTCTAGCCAAGGTGGTGCTATCTGTTTATTCAATTCAGAGTTTGATTTCGATAGTGTTTTAATCGCTAATAACCGCGCTTCCTATGGTGGTGGTCTCTATTTTGGTAACACTAATGGTCGTATTATTTCTTCCACGATTGAAAGTAATACCGCTCAAAGAAGCAGCAATGAAGAGATCTTCTATGGCAAGATGGCCAATAGTGAATTAGGTGGCGCTATTTATTTCACGGGTAGTGGTCATTCTTTAAAAGTTTTAAATTCCAAAATCATCAATAACTTATCTCATAATGTCTATTCAGGTATTGCCCATCCAATGATTTATGGACAAAACGATATTAATAACATTGAGTTATTCTATTCGTTATACGCTAATAAGCCATTCCTCGCAGAAGAATTTGAATTTGATTTTGATAAGCCTGATGACGTTTTAGCGTATGAATCATTCAATATCAAAGGCTCTGTCATCTTTGATGAAATCTATAAAGAAACATTTGTTAGAGATGAGACGCCTTCTACTGAAAACGGTTATAACCGCTTAACAAGCATTTCAAAAGCCTTAGAAACAGGCTTACTAAGCCTTGATAAAGATAATAACTATCAATTCAATTCCTCTTCCCTAAAGGACTTTGTGGTGCCTGAACAAATACTTAACGAAATATTTGGTGAAAACGCTAAATATATGAGTGGTTTATCTTTAGGCTCAACCCGTAATCCATCATGTAAGCTCAACATCTATAATGGCAAAGATCTCATTGAATCAAGAACTGTTCATTTCCTTGAAGAAATAGCCTTAAGACAATTAGAAAGTACAAAGCTAAAGAAATTCATCGGCTATAAGGATGAAAACGGTCAATTACTCAATAACAAATTCATCTTTGATGGAAAAGATAATATCGCTTCAATCAATATCTACGCTAAATATGAGAATACACCTTTGTTCTATTTCTTAGTAATTGGAGTGCCAATCATCAGTGTTATTCTTATCGCTGGAGTAGTGCTTATCACTCTTCTTATCATCAAAAAGAAGAAAACTGCTAAACAACCTAAACCATCATTTAGTTTCAGTGATGAAGAAATTAATAAGTTCTTAGCCTGTTATGACAAAGTTCTTACCAACAAAGAAAAAGATATTGCTATGGCTATCTTAAAAGGTAAAACCAGAGATGAAATCGCTAGTAAATATTTCATCAGTAAGGCCACAGTTAAGACGCATATCAATCACATATACACTAAATTGAATGTTTTTAGCCGTAATGAGTTCATTGATTTGGTGAAAGATAAAATCAAATAAAGATTAAAAATCAACCCCAAAAATAATCATGGGTTGATTTTTTTAATGCATTTTTTGGTTATATTTTGGGCAGATTTAATGAAAAGGAGTTCGTATATGAAAAAGAAACTTTTTGTTTTGTTACCACTTTTAATGGTATCTCTGAGTGCGTGCAATCTTAGTGATTTGATGAACCAATTAAGTGGTGATAATGAAAGCGCTGATAATGATAATGACAATTCAAGCGGTAATGCCAATAATCAAAACAGCGTCGATGATTCTATTTTTGATAAACCAGAATCACTCAAAAAACTCATGGCCTTTGGTAAAAACACTGGCTTTGAAATTACAACAGTAGCTTCTGAAAACGAAGGCGGTGGTGGCACGATTGTCATTGGTATGAAAGGCAATGTCTGGTGGGAAATTGACGAAGAAGGCAGTGGCACAGGTTACCGTTTAGAAAATGGTGTTTGTTCAATTCTCACTTATGATAATGACACTAAAACATGGTCAGTATTAATCGCTAATGCAGGTGAAACACAATATGCCACTATGTTTGAAAGCGTTACTAATTATCTTTATGTCGCGAATAACTACTTTGCTAATGAAGGCTTTGCGAGCGATGGCACAGGTAAATACGCTGGTAGAGATGTTTTGAAATATAAATATCACCGCGCAGTTGCCACTGTTTCTATTGATCACGAATACTATATCGACAAAGATTTAGGCATCAGCCTTTATCAATATGCCGGCACCACAAATGAAGATGGTACTTCTTGGGCCAAAATTGAAACAACTTCATTTAAAACTGGTAATGATGTTACCGCTATTTCAGTTGCTTAATGGTTAAATAACGAGAGGTCATTAATATGAAAAATATTTTTAGATTAGGCATATTTGCCTTGGCCTTATCGCTTTGTATTGGAAGTAGTGCTTTAGCATTTAAAGAAGCTAAAGGACCAACAAGAGTGGAAGCTGCTAATGAACCTTGGCAGGCAATGTTTATAAATAATACATATTACGCCACTTCCAAAGACGCTCTTAACCAAAAACCAGTCACACCTCATATTGGTATAAAACTTCTTCGAGACGTAACTGAAACTGACTGTAATATTTGGCTTACTACAGCTCAAGTAACGATTGATTTAAATGGTCATACACTTACTGTTGGTAGCCAAAATTCTCCAGTGGATTGGTTTATCGCCTATGGTTTAGGTAGTGTTACTGAAAATCTCAATCTAACTATCCAAAGTTCAGTTGCAGGAGGCAAAATAAATGTCTATTGTACGAATGCTGCCTTATTTATCAATCCAACACAAGCGAATGGTAGTTATTCTTGCACAACCAGTATTCAATCGGGTGTCCAGATTAAAAACTTTTCTTCGGGAAGAACCATTTATATGCACGAAAGAACTAATTTAACAGTGCAAGATGGAGCTTCAGTAATTGCTACAAATGCTAACCAGCCAGCAATTACTGCAAATGGTGGCGTGATTAACAATTATGGAACAATACAAGGCGCCAATAATGGTGTTCTTCTAGAGCCAGTGTCATCTTCGTCACCGCAAATAAATTTAAATGGAGCAAATGCAAGAGTCACCCCACGCATCTATAGTAAACGTATTGGTGGTATTACCTTAAGTAACTATAGCTATAGCGAAAATAATGCATCGGTATATCCAGTTGATGTCGCTTTTGATGAAAGTAGTGTTGCTTTGCCTGATAACTTTAATGTCTTTAGTTCTATCCATTGGAAATACAAAGATAACTTTAGTAACTATATTACTATTTCCGCAGCAGGTAGTAATCATCACACATTAACCTGGGCTCAACAAACATATAATCAAACAGGCTATTTACGTTGGGTTAGAAACACTTACACAATTAGATACGATATCAATGGTGGAAAGTCTGGCAATACAAGTAGCCAGTCCGCTGATGCGGAACAGGTTGTTACCTTAAGGAATAATGGCTTTGTACCACAAGATTACTATGTGTTTAAGGAATGGAATACTAGGGCTGATGGTACAGGGGTTCATTTACAACCGGGCACAAACTATACGGTTTTAGGAAACATCACCTTATATGCCATTTGGGAATCAAAAGTAATTGAAACTATTGAGGCAATTGAAACACGTTCCTCATTAGCGTATCACTATTCCAAAGATGGTGAAGGTCACTTCACATTCACTAATCTATATGTCAGATTTGGTGGCATCATCACTGAAAGTTTATGGAATGCATTAGAAGAAGAATCACATATCATCGGCTTTGGTGAACTATATTCCACAGCGGATTATTTAGGCGCTAATGAGTTAAAGAGTTACTACGCAACCGCGGAATCTAATCCTAACATTGAGATTCATTCTTACGAAGTGACATCTAATCCAGAATCATATCCAGCCTTATTTAATGATGCCGAATATAAGGGAGTTACTGATGATTATTATGTTTGGAACATTAGAAGAAGTGTTTTAGAAGAAAATTATACTGAGGTATATGCTTCAGTAGCGTTCATCATTACACAAGATGATGGTGTAGTATTCTTTGAAGAAACAAGAAAATCAGTTAAGAGCCTTGCTCAAGACTTACTTGATGGTCCTAACTATAATGAAGAATCTTTAAATGGATCGCTCAGTTATTTAGCAAATTTATAGGAGTGTTTATTTATGAAAAAGATATTTGAAAAACCAGAATTAGAAATTATCTATTTTGAAGGCGATTTAGCCACTGACGATATCATCACAGCATCAGGTGAATTGCTAGATCCATTCCCTGGTGGCGACCAAAATTAGCGAATCTTTACACCATATTCAACTCACGGCCTCAAAAGCCGTGTTTTTCTTTATAGAAAAGTGTATAATGTTATATACAATCATTTATGTTTGAAAGGGAGACATATATGAAAAATAAAAAACTATTGCCAATTTTATTTATTCTTTCGGCATTCACTATTAGTGGTTGTGGAAGTTCTAAGCCATCTTCCTCGCCAATTTCTTCTAGTGAAGAGCCATCCACTAGTGAACCAGCAAGTTCATCTTCTGAAGAATCAAAACCTTCGAGCTCAAGTAGCAGTGCAAAGCCATCTTCAAGTAGCAACAGTGCAAAGCCATCTTCAAGCAGCAGCCAACCTTCTAGTAGTAGCAGTTCATCTAGTTCATCTTCTAGACCTGAATCACAATACTTTGTGAAGGATATTGCTGTGCAACTAGATCCAGGTATTAAGAAAGCTGAAGAAGGTCAAACACTAGAACCATATAACTTATCATTCACATTTGATGATGAATTATTCTTAGGTAATCCAAAAGAATATAACAATGATTTATCAATGTTATCATTAGGCGCCTCTTTAGCGACAATGAATAAGACTAAAGGTACTGCATTCTTCACTGAAGCAGAATTTGAAGATATCACTTCTCATGATTACGATGGTGACCCAACTAAGGACACTATGGCCTACTTCATGGCGCATAAAACCATTGGCGATTATGAATTAGTGACTGTTTCATTCCGTGGCTTTGATTATGGCTTAGAATGGGCTAATAACTTCACTATTGGTAAGACTGGTGACCATGAAGGTTTTGCCGCTAGAGGCGCAGAGACTTACGAAGCCTTAAAAACATACCTAAATACTTACGCAAAAGATAAGTCATTAAAGGTCTGGATTAATGGTTATTCACGTGCTGGTGCATTGTCTAATATGCTCGCAAGTTTAATCTTAAGAAATAACGAATTAGCTATCACTCAAGATAACTTATTCGTCTACACATTTGAAGCTCCAGCTTCCTTAACTGATGAGCACGCAATTGCGTATCCAAACGTCCATAACATCATTAATGACGCTGATTTAATTACCTTTATTCCACCAGCTCAATATGAACTTTATAGATGTGGTAAAGATTATCAAATTTATGATCCAAATGTTGCTACATTAATGAATCAATTTGATGAAGGTATGAACTTCCCTGAATTTGAAGAAATCGATGAAAATACCACTAATGATTTCGAGTATCGTGACTATCTTTTGAAATCAATTTTCGAGCACGAAATCACTGATGAAGAAGATGAAAAGAGATATGCCAACAACAGAGAACAATATGTTAACAATTACCAAACTGGCTTAAGTAACGCTATTGGTTATATCTTTGCTTTAAGTGGTGATACACGTTCTCAACTTCTTGCTGATTTAAAGGGTCTTGGTTTAGGTGCAATAACTATTATCGGTGATGAAACTGGTGCCAAGATGGCCGAGTTCATAAAACCATATTTAGACAAAGATAACGTTTCTTATACTGAAGAAGGTTTATTATCCGATTGTGCTGTTTTAGTTAAAGGTATTGGTAATCTATTCCTTGCTGTTCTTTTGTCCTTGGCAGCTGATGGAGCACCTTCTAATGACCTAGGAAGATTGCTCGATATGCATTATCCAGAAACAACCTATGTGTTATTACAAAATGCACACGCAAAAGCGGAAGCTGACCCAAAATAAGAAAAACTAATTAAAAAGCAAAAAGTCTGCAATTCGGAAGAAAAACAAACAAAAAAATGCCGTTTTGCAGGCTTTTTAATAATTTTTTATTGCTATGCGTAGCGTGTGCGCTATATAGTAAAGTAGAACTGACAGGTAAGGAGAAGCCTATGTACAGAACAGAAAAAGAAACCTCAAAAGGGCTAAAAATCCTTTTAGTTATATCGTTTATTTTCCTCGCTATTTTTATTCTCGGATTGCTTATTTTTGGTGCTAATGCGAGTAAAACTGGCGATGCTGATTTAAAAGATTTTGGAAAAGTTTTCTCATATCACTTTGGTAATTTTGGAGATTTATTTACCTTCAAATTAAATGAAGCTTCTAATATTTTCTATGTTGCTTTAAGTGGCTTATTATATGGTCTCATTACTATCGTTGTGATTTTCTTAATCGTCGGTATTTTCATTGCCGTTAAAAAGAAAAGAGCCATCATGGCTTTTGGTATCGTCTTAGCGGTTCTCTCCTTATTCATCTACATGTTAGGCGCTTCTGGTTTACCAAAATATTGGGCTATCTTAAATAAGCGCGGTGTCTTTGAAACTAACCAACAATTACTAGGACCAACAGTTGTTCTTATCGTCGCTGGAAGTTTATTCGCTATTCTTTCTTATATCACATATTTTGCCTGTGTTGTTGAAGCCTTCAAAAACCCAGGTGTGGAAGATAAAGATGCTCCAAGAAAAGGTGAACAACCTGTGATGTTTGAAGCCATCAAAAACGAAAAACTAAAAGAAGAAAAACCAGTCATTCAAGAGTCCGCTCCTTTTGAAGAAGAACCTGCTCAAGAAGAGAACGAAAAAGAAGAAGAAACATTCTCCAAAAAAGATCTTGCTGAACTCATTAGAGGTATCGTTAGAGATGAGATGTCTCGTAATGCTTCTAATAATCAAAATGGTCCATTAATTGTGCAATACTTTGGTACAGTTCCAACTCAACAAGTAGAACAACCAGTGAAGAAGGAAGAACCTGCTCCAGCACCTGCAAAAGAACCTGAAACAGAGCCACAACCTGAACCAGTAGAAGAGCCACAACCTGAACCTGTTCCACAAGAAGAAGTTGTCGTGGAACCAGAACCAGTCGTGGAGGCTCCAGTTGAAGAAGCTCCAGCGGAAAAGAAGCCAATCATCCGTATCCCATTCCAAGTCAGAATGATGAATGCTGATGAAGAAATGAAGAGAAACTATAACGAACTCAAAAACGAGATTCTCTCTTATGGTGTAAATTCAAGAGTGTCTAATTCTGGTGATGCCTTCCGTTTACATAGAAAGACATATGTGAAATTAACAATCGCGGGATTAAGCTTAAAACTCTACTTTGCCTTAAACCCAGAAGACTATAAAGATTCACCAATCCCAGTCCAAGACGCTGGTCATAAAGGCATCTATGCTGAAATCCCATTAGTGTTCAAAGTTAAATCAGGTTTATCAATGAGAAGATGTAAAGAACTCATTCAAACAGTGATGGAAAAAGATGGCTTAGAACAAGGACCAATTGCCGATACCGATTGGGTTGAGAAACTTAAAGAACAGCCAGTGGATGAAAATCCAGAAGAAGACTAAAAATCATAAATATTAAGGTATGCTTGCATACCTTTTTATTTATACATTGAATGTAGGACAAAATATTGATATATTCATATACTGCAGCCAGCAAAGAAAGGAAGTGGGCGCATTAATGGATGTACCTCTGTCGTGGGTAATCATTAGTATTTGTGTATTAGCACATTTTTTCTTTTCTGCTGGTGAAACCGCACTTGCGTGTGCAAACCGCTTCAAGATGCAAGTCGAAGCGGATGAAGGTAAAAGATCTGCCAAATTAGTGCTCAAGGTGCAAGAAAAATATGACCGAGCATTAATCACGGTTTTAATAGGAAGTAATATTGTGGCTATCGCTGCTTCAGTTATCTGTACAGCGCTTTTTACTCGTACATTAACTAATTACACAAGCGATTTAATCGCTTTCCTTGCTTCCGTAGTTATTTCTTTACTCATTTATATCTTTGGTGACGCTCTTCCAAAAACAATTGCTAGAAGTATTCCAGATACTGTTAGTAAGATATTTGTCTTCCCTGTATTCGGTTTAATGATGCTTTTATACCCAATAACTTTGTTATTTGAATTAATGACTAAAGGTATTGAAAAAGCCTTCAAAGTTAAAGAACAAGTCGACTTTGATGAAGATGACTTTGAAAACGTCGTGGAAAAGGTTTCTGATGAAGGTGTTTTAGAAGAAGAACAAAGTGATATTATTCAATCCGCTTTAGAGTTCGCAGACACTAATGTTAAAGAAGTCTTAACTCCAAGAAATAAAATCTTTGCTCTTAACATTAGAGAATTAGATAAAGAAAAACTCCATAAGATTATTATCAACACCAATTATTCTAGAATTCCTATCTATGATGGGAATTTCGATAACATCATTGGTGTGCTTCATATTAAGACATATTTAAGCGCTTATTTAAGAAATCCAAACATTTCTATTAAAAGCAAGCTTCAAAAGCCATATTTCGTTTCATCAAACATTATGATTGATGATTTATTTAATGGTTTTAAAAAGCATCATACACATATCGCTATTGTTAGAGACAAAAACAAGAAAGTCATCGGTATGGTTACTATGGATGATGTCTTAGAAGAACTTGTCAGTGATATCTCTGAACCAAACAGCATGAAAGGAAATAGATAGTATGGCCTGGTATTATTGGTTGATCGTTGCTATCTGTGCATTGTTCTCAATGTTCTTTTCCGCTGCTGACATGGTTAAATTGGCCATCAAGATTGCGGATGACTATGAGTTATCTATTTCCGCTATCCTATTAGGTAACAACATTGTTAATGTTGCAGCGGCTTCTCTTGTGACTATTATCGCGATTGCTTTAGCCCCACAAAATCAAGAACTAGCAGAAACAATTGGTACAATTGTCTTAACAATATTCATTATTATCTTCTGCGAATTCATTCCTAAGGCTTTTGCTAAGAGATTTAATTATCCTTTAGCTTTAGTGTTTGCGTATCCAGTAACGTTCTTTAAGTACCTCTTCTTTATCATTGTTTGGCCAATCGCTAAAGTATTTAAGTTATTTGGCAAACTCTTCGCGAAAAAGAGTAAAGAAGAAGATCAAATTGATGAAGATGTTTTAACTGAAATGGCGGACTCTTTAGAAGAAGAAGGCATTTTAGAAGAAAACGAAGCTGAATTATTAAGAAGTGCGATTGATTTAAATGATATTGAAGCTTTCGAAATCATGACACCAAGAGTGGATGTTTTCGCTATTGATAAAGATGAAGACATCAACGAACTTATTAAAGATAAAGAGTTCTTCAAACACTCCCGTGTTCCTGTCTATGATGAAACAATTGATAACATTATTGGTATCCTACCAATTAAAGCCTTAGCGAAGAAGATTCTCGCTGGTGTTAAAGACATCGACATCTTATCACTTTGCTATAAACCTTTAATCGTTCCTAGAAACCATCAAATTCTTGATGTTTTAAAAGAATTTAAAGAAAAGAAAGTTCACGTTGCTGTCGTCATTGATGAATATGGTGGTACCGAAGGTATTATCACTATGGAAGATATCTTAGAAGAAATCGTTGGTGATATCTTTGATGAGTTTGATGAAATCGAAGAAGAATATGTTGATAAAGGTAATGGTACCTATATTGTCGATGGCACGATGAACATCGATGACTTCTTTGAATTAATTGGCTATGAAGAAGAAGTGGAAACTGACTACACAACAGTGGGTGGTTTCTGCCAAGACATCTTAGATAGATTCGCGAAAAAAGGCGATGAATTTGACTTTGCACATTATCACTTTATCGTCCTTGAAGCGGATGAATTTACCGTTGAAAAACTCAAAGTAATTGATAACGCATTTGAAAAAGAAGAGTAGGGTAAGTAATTATGGAAGAAAAGAAAGCCCTAGTTATCTCAAGAGGTAAGACAAAATCCCTCGAATTAAATCACGATCAAAGTGAATTCGCTTTGTTATTAAAGGAAACTGGTTATTCCGTTATTTCCTATTTTTCACAAGACATTGAGAGTATTGATAAGAATACATATTTAGGTTCTGGTAAGATTGCGGAAATCGCTTATTACTATCATCAATACAATGAACAAAACCCAGAAGAACCAATTGATATCATTGCCTGTAATTTCGAATTAACTGGCTTACAAAAGAAAGCTATTGAGGCTATCACAAAAGCGGAAATAATTGATAGGACATTTGTTATCCTTAACATTTTTGAAAAGAACGCTAAAACAAAAGAAGCTAAACTTCAAGTGGAAATTGCACGCTTAGAATATTTAAAGAATCACCTTGTTGATGAAAAAGCATCTTACTCACAAGTCACATCAGGAAGTGGCCATAACAAAGGTAAAGGTGAAAAGCAAATCGAATTATCAAAAAGACAAATTTCTAAAGCTGTTTTACAAAAGAAGAAAGAACTAGAGGCTATTAAACTCTCACGTAGAAACATGCGTAATAAGAGGATTAATAATCCTTCACCAAAGATTTGCATTGTGGGTTATACAAACGCTGGAAAATCCACCTTAATGAATCGCTTAGTCAAGCTCTCTAAAGAAGATAAAACAGTCTTAGAAAAGAATGCCTTATTTGCGACTTTAGAAACTTCCACAAGAAACATTTCTATATTTGGCTATCCAACATTCTTCTTAACTGATACAGTTGGCTTTATTTCTCATTTACCAATCTATCTCGTGGATGCTTTCCGTTCCACATTAGAGGAAATCAAAGAAGCGGATTTATTAGTCCAAGTCGTTGACCTTTCTGATCCATTCAAAGAAGAAGAAATTGAAACCACTAAAGGTATCATTAAATCTTTAGAAGCGGATAATATCCCAATGATTAATATTTATAACAAATATGATTTATTAGGCGGATTTGCTAACTTCATTCCTAAAGAAGATGAACTCTTAGTGTCTCTTTTAGACGAAAATGATGTTTTAGATGCCTTAAAGTTCATTGTTAGTAACGCCACTAAGAATTGGTTAAGAAAAGAACTTCTTGTGCCTTATAGTGTGGATTTTGCCACTTTTAGCAAAGAAAACTATGTTCTAAGTCACAAAGAAAAAGAAGACGGCTATTTATGCGACGTCCTCTTAAATCCTGCTTACGCTTATAAATATCTTAAGAACTAAAGTCCTAAGTGTTTTGTATATAACTGATAAACTAGATCAGCGACTTCTTCGATTGATCTATTTTCTGAATCAATCTTATAGTCAACATCTGGAATTTGATCGCGATCAAAAACTTTACGGTCATTTTCAATACGTCTTTTAGCGTCTTCTTCTTTATCGCCACGTTCTAACATTCTCTTATAACGAATCTCTTCACATGTTGATAAATAAAAAGTCACAATCCTTTTGTCATTAAGACGAGAATATGACTTCAAACCTTCTAAATCAATAACCACGACACGGTCATTAGCAATTTGGTCCTTAGTGGAACCATAGTAGTTACCGTTATAATGGGTATATTCGACGAATTTATCTTCTTTAATTAATTGATCAAATTTTTCTTTTGAAACGAAAAAATAGTCCCTACCGTCGACTTCATGAACGCGCATTGGACGAGTGGTGGTGGTTATGGCCTTTTGAATGCCATACTTCGCCATCAGCATTTTTGCTGCTTCTGTTTTTCCTGATGCACTTGCGCCGCTTAGAACTATCATAATAATTACTAATACTATATCACTTTTGAAAAAAAGCGCATTTTCTTTTTTTATTGCAATTTTTTTGAAAAAAGTTAATTCAAAGAATTAAAGAAAAAACCGCGAAAAAAATATTCAACTTTTTTGGACAAAATCGAAAAAACGCCCCTATTTCATCTATAGGAGGCTTTGTTATGAGTCTATGCGAAAAAAGCTTCAAACAATTAAACGAAATGATTGAAGAAGTGGCTTATCGATTCTTCATCGCTAAAAGGCTAATCACTATGAGGCAAAGAGGCGAAATACTTGAAGAAGATAATCCTCCTTATCAAGTTTATTTGTTACGCGTTGAAAAGGCTTATCGTTCACTAGATGAAAGAGAAAGAAATCTCATCAATAATGAATTCTTTTTCCAAAATTATCAAAACTGGTGGATAGGCATTTATTCAAAAACAAGTTTTTATCGTTTTAAGAAAAGAGCAATGCTTCGTTTCTTGGAGGCTTTTTATCATGGTTAAAAGGTTTTTATTAGTTAGTTCACTTTTTATTTCTGGAATCATGGGCTTCACCCCTAAAGAAGGGATTGATAAACCAATCATTTCCGGACCAGCAGGCACAAGCACTAGTAAGCCATCCTTTAACTTGTCGACTGGCTTAAGCCAAGATAAGCCCGCGCCTGGAACAGGGCACATTGGTAAAATCGCTGTGGATTATTTTGTTAGTCCAATCTATGGACCTTTCAAAGTGGGGGATCCTGACTTTAACGCAACGTTTACCTATCGCGCCGATATTGATAATCAACAAATATTAGAAAGATTAAGAATATTTACCGCAAGTGGTGAACTATTAAACGCCAATACAATGCCCGCTAAAACATATGAAGATAATGCTTTAGAAGAAGTAACTTTTCTCGTGCCTATTAGAAACTGTTTATCAGTTAAAGGAATTACCCTCAAATTTGAAATATTAGCAAAGAGCAATCGCACTATCTTAAAGACCTACAGTGTAACAATATATCCAGTCTCTACTCCGAACAACACTTATCAATATTATAGAAACAATATCTATCAGTCTTTACCAATTGGTTTTTATGGTGATGGACATGAGATGAAATCCATTAAAGAAACCATCAGTTTTTCTAATTTAGGGGACTATTTAGAAAGTGATTATTATTATCGTTTAGATGTTAAAGATAAAGGTTTTAGTTATGAATCAGATTTCCCGTTAACTTATAAAAGTCTAAACCTGAGATTTGAAGATCACGAAAACCTCTTTCCTTACTATACACATGACGCTAATGATAACGTCATCATCCCTTTAGATATCCAAAATAATAGAGGTAGGCTATCTTTTAAATATAAAACCAATTTTTATACAAATAAAAGAACACTAGAAACAGGCGATATATATCGTGAAGGCTTTATCTTTTCACCTAGCTTTTATCTTCCAATAAATGGTAAAGAACGCTTTGATAACAAGATTCTTTATCTAGATTTTGTGGAGTTTTCTAAAAGCAAAATCACCTTCTCATATCCTCTTAGATATATCTCAGGAAAAGCCATAGTAGGAACCGCTCCAGAAGGAGAATATTACGTCAGTGGAGGTATTGCTAATGATTAATATGATTATCTCCTTTATGGTGGTCGTTCTTTCTTTCAATTTCTTTATGATGTCTTATCAAGTTAACGGCCTAAATCGATTAGTGATGAATGCACCTATTTCCTTATTTGAAACCGCGATTGAACTGATGGATATAAGTGAAGAAAACGGCCCAATATTTAATAAGGAAACATTAGAAAGAAACTTAACCTCTTATTTTGATTTTTCTTTGCCGCATTATACGGATGAATATGAAGTGGGATTTTATTATTACAATCCTAGTGATCATTCAGTTTGCATTGATGAAAACGCTAAAGCGGTGGAGGTCACAGTTTCTGCTTCATTTATCTTTATGTATCAATATCAAAAGACAATGTTTTATGAAATCAGGAGTAACTAAATGGACGTTAATAAGTTAATCACATTTATCGAAAATTCTTTTCTCTCTGATTTATTAGAAAAAGACAGTGTTACTGATATCTCTTATAACGGAGAAAGCATTTTCTATCTAGATAACAATCTAGGGAGACAGAAAAGAGACACACTAGTGGAACCTCAACTAGTGAAAGATTTCATTAGACAAATATCTAATCTTTCAGAAAAGCAGTTCTCTTATCAAGAGCCAGAACTAGATGTTTCTTTTGGAAGATACCGTTTAACCGCTCTTCACCAAACAGTGTGCCGTAAGCAAAATAACGAATGTATTTGCTTCTCTCTTCGTATCGCTTCTAAAAAGCTCAGAATCAAAGAGAATGAGCAATACTTTCCAAAGGAAATATGCGACTTATTAGATGTTTTAATCGATTCTAATGTTTCGATAGTTATCGGAGGTTTAACCGGAAGTGGTAAAACTGAACTGCAAAAATATCTCATTAGTCGCATGAAAGATAACACCAGGGCGATTGTCATAGATAACATCCTGGAATTAGATCAACTTGAAATCGAGAAGAACCTCGACCTCAATATTTGGCAGGTGGATGATAACAGACAAAATGCATCCATCCAAAGTCTAGTAAAAACCGCACTTAGAAGTAATCCCGATTGGCTTATTGTAGCCGAATCTCGTGGTAAAGAAATGTTAGACGTTCTAAACTCATCGCTAACAGGCCATCCAATTATCACCACCTGCCACGCTTTCGACATTAACAGCATGCCATATCGTATGGTGAGAATGGTGATGATGAACGAACAAAAGATGGATTTTGATGACGTTTATCAAGACATCGCCTATCATATGCGCTTTTACATTTATTTAGAAAGGAGATACCACCATAACGGTGAACCCTTAAGATACATTTCATCCATTGCTTACCTCAATGGTAAAGAGATGGAAGAAATATATGGTAACGACGGGAAGAATAAAAAGTATAGACCATTGCCAAAACCCGCTTTAAATTTGCTCAACATATCTATCGGTAGTGATCTATTCAAAAGAACTTTTATAGGAGGAAATAAATGAACTTTTTATTAATTGGTGTTCTTGTTTCATTAGCCTTCGCCGGTTTAATATTCATTGCAAGCGAAAACATCTTCTCAACCTTATTAATATTATTAATTACCTTCCTATTTTTTGTTTTCCTTATTAAAAGGCAATTAGACAAGTACCAAAAGAAAACCCGTCGTTACCACCAGTGCTATCAGTTTATTAATTCCTATCTTATCTCTTTAAGCATTAAAGGTTCATTAAGCGCTGCAAGAGAAAGCAGCTATGGAACCGCTGATAAAGAGGTGAGAGAAGTAATAGACTCTATTAAAGATTTAGATGAGGAAGAAAAACTATCTTACCTATGTAAGTACTTTAAATTTGATTTATATCACTTATTTCTCGATACCATCAAAGTCTGGAGAGAACAAGGTGGAGATATCCTCTTAATGAGTCAATATCTTATCAATCAAGTCAGACTTAAAGAAGAATATCTATTACACTGTGAATCTGTGCATCGTTCTAAGCTCATTGAATTCTTTGTTCTTTGGGGCATTACTTTAGCAATTCTTTCTTCCTTAAGATTTGCTTTATCACAGTTTTATACCCGTATCATTCAAGCTGTATTTTTCCAAGTCTCAGTAGTGGTCCTTTTCTTATTCGTTCTTCTTTCTATTTATATCATGGTCACTCGTATCACTAATGTCTCGTTGGAGGGCTATAAAGATGATGAAAAATAAACTAAAAGACACAATTGAATTTGTCGGTCTTTCTTATAGAAAAGAAATATTAAAGATAGTGCTAATCTCTTTAGCATTATTAATATGCGCCGCTTTAATGCTCTATTTCCTTAAAAATATTATTTATACCATTATGATTCTTATCGCTCTAGTGGTCGTTGATTACATGTTATTAACCCGTTATAACGATAAGAAAAAGATGCTTATTAAAGCACGTGAAAATGAACTCATTACACTCATCACTTATTTTGAGGTTTATATCAGAAATAAAAATAACGTCTATCAATCTTTTAATTTATTAATTCCTTATTGTTCTTCCTGGATGAAAGATAAGATTGAAACCTTATTAAAAGAAATAGATAGCGACAAATCAGTCCAACCATTTGTGAACTTCGCAAATAACTTTGAACAACTATCAAGCCATAGTTTATTACTTTCTATATATCAAATGGTGGATCAAGGTGAAAGCAGTGAGCAACTGGCCCAGTTTGATGTCATCTTTGATGAAATTGCCAGAAATAGGCATAAAGAGATGAAAGAACAAAAGGAGAAGTCTTTAAGTAATATGTCGACTTTTCCTTTAATAGGAGCAGGGGCGATAACAGTAGTGCTCACTATATCCATCATTTCCGTATTGGGGGATTTAATGAATGTCTTATAAAGTCGGCCTTATTTTATCCATGATTTTTATTTCAATGTTCTTCCTCTTTGGAGCGGATCTTATTTCCATCCAAAGTGTCTATAGTTCATTAGATTCAAAAGCCAATAATATTTCATATTTAATATCACGTTCTGGTGTGATTGATGAGGAATTCATTAACTATGTTGAATCATACTACTATGTAGATTTTGATTGCCCACTTAATCTAACACCAACATTTGGGGAAGAAATCATTTATTCGATATCCACGAAGTATCGACCAATGATTATTGATAAACAAGAAATGACCATCGTTATTTCGCGCATGACAGTCGTGGGATTCTATGGTTAGAAAGGAGGGTATTTATGTCAGAGATTAAAGGACAACTATTAGGCATAATCTTAGTGATTATTGTCTTTGGCGCTGTTGCGGGTGCTTTAGCTACAGCCTTTACAAATATGGCGGGCTCAGTTTCCACCGAAATGGCTAAGGCAATTACCTCAAGACCTGCAATGCTAACTTTCTAAAAAATAACGGCTTGAATATGAACTGAACCCCATTTAGTTCACAAGAAAATAAAAACCCTCTTAGCGTACAATAAACGTTAGGAGGTTTTTATTATGGCTAGCAAAGGTCAAAAATT
>CACWSI010000024.1 GCA_902763555.1 uncultured Erysipelotrichaceae bacterium
TGCTTTCTATAACACGACTCGAATAAAAAACAGGAACCTTAATTGATTCCTGTCTTTACCCGGTTTTTTTGAAGTGTGTCCAATTTGGGGTTCACTTCATGCTAGCGGTTTTTTATTGCCTTAAAAGATATTAAAAAAGACATCTTGCGATGTCATTTTATATTCAGTGGTGGCTCAGGCCGGGAGCGCGCCGGCGACACTCAGATTTTCAGTCTGATGCTCTACTAACTGAGCTACCGAGCCATTTCCTTTAAAAAAGCGCTGGCGGATCTGACGGGAATCGAACCCGCGGTCTTCTCCGTGACAGGGAGACATGTTAACCGCTACACCACAGATCCGTGTTAACGCGCTTTATTATTATCATAGAAAAATAAATTAAATGCAATAGGAAATTAATCAAAATATTAAAAAAACGCCGAGACATTTCTCAGCGTCTTTTTAATTACATTAAAGATTAATAATTTTCGACTCTTAATTCGAAATATGATTGTGGGTGTGCACAAGCTGGGCAAATCTTTGGTGCTTCTTTACCAACGTGGATATGACCACAGTTACGGCACTTCCAAACGACGACGTCTGGAGCGATGAAGATCTTATTGGCTTTAACTTTTTCTAAAAGTTTAAGATATCTTTGTTCATGTTCCGCTTCGATCTTAGCGACTAAAGCAAACTTAGCAGCGATTTCCATAAAGCCTTCTTCTCTGGCTTCTTCTGCCATCTTCTTATACATGTCGGTCCATTCGAAGTTTTCGCCTTCAGCGGCCGCTTTTAAGTTTTCAACGGTGCTTGGGACTTGACCATCATGTAAGTACTTGAACCACATCTTAGCGTGTTCTTTTTCGTTTTCTGCTGTTTCTAAGAAAATCGCAGCGATTTGTTCATAGCCTTCTTTTTTGGCTTGGCTTGCAAAGTATGTGTATTTGTTGCGGGCTTGTGATTCACCAGCAAAAGCCATTTCTAAATTCTTTTCAGTTTTACTACCTTTTAATTCCATATGTATTGTCTCCTATACAAATAGTTTATGGCATTAATAATAATTAATCAATTTGTTTGCTTGCTAAATTTTTGTTTAATAGCAGTTTCTAATAAACTAATCAAAAGCATGAAAATAATAGCGAATAAAGAATAGGCAAAAACCCCTGTCAAATTAGTGGGGTCTTCTTGCCTCACAAAGTGGATGACACTACCTAAACCATTCTTCGTAAAACCAGTAATAACTTCCGCCATTATTTCAAGTTTAAAAGATAAAGAGAAACTAGAAGCAATACCGACTAAAATATAAGGAATAGATAGTGGGAGTTTTATAAATAAAACTCTTTGGAAATAGCCCGCTCCATCAATCTGGGCGGCATAGTCAACTTGTTGATCGACTTTTCTAATACCGCCCGCTACAGCTTCGTAGAGGATTGGAAAACAAACAATAACGACTACGAAGATAGGGGCATTTTTGGGGGCTACCATGACCACAAATAGGAAGACTAAAGCCACAGTTGGTATGCTTTTAATCGTGGTCATGAGTGGCTTTAGGAATGTATGTACTTGCGAGTGATTACCCGCAGGAACGCCAATAATTAAGGCAAGAGCAAATGATACCGCAAAACCAATAAGCATTCTTAAGAATGTATAGCCTAAACATTGATATGAATAAGGCTTAGTTAATAAAACACCAAATTCTTGGAATGTCGCTATTGGGGAAGGGAATATCCCATTATTGGTATCAAAGCATGCTGAAAGAATAAACCATAGGGCAATTACGAATAATGTACCTAAGGCGAAGAGAGTATATTTATTAGAAATAAACTTCTTCATTAACTCCCTCAATATTGAAGAGCTTTAAGAAGTTTTCAACCGCTGTTTTGTTTTCTTTCGCGGCTTTAAAACCTAAGCCCATACCGTTGTTATTCTTAGTAACATTAGCAGCGGCAGCTGGGGCAATACCGTAAATGGTATTAGCATTTTCAACACCTTCTAAAGCAGTATTAAATGTATCTGGATTAGCGATGACTGTTTCAATGTCACCTTTTAAAGAATCTAAGAAAGATTGAGCAGTTTCTCTAGCCACTGATTTCTTAATGAAAACAGAAGCTTGGAATAAATCTAAGCCATTGCTCTTTTCTTTATATTTAGCTTGGATATCAGCGTAGACCTTAACGTTTTCTTTCTTGGATAAAACGTTTGTTAAAACAGGTTGGGCTAATAAGACATAGTTAGGAACAACATTGTTACCTTCAGCATCAACGAATGATCCTGAGGTTGCTGCAGCGGCAGCATCACTAACAGCACTCACATAAGAAATGTTGGCGTCGTAGGTATCGCCATAAACATAATGGAAGATTTTGTCTGGGACATTACCTTTTTGGAATAAAAGGATTTTGTCGTTAGCATCGAGTTCGTTGTTAGTGTCATTACCTAAACTCACGAGATAGAAATTACCAAATGTGATTGTCGCGGCAATTTGGTATTCAGCTTTCTTACTGATGATGGCTTGCATACCAGCATTGGTTGGCAAGACAACGACATCCTTCTTACCAGCGACCATTAAAGGTAAGATACCTTCCGCTGGGTTAGAGTTAGTTTCAAACTTTTCAACCTTGGCGTAGTTATAGAACGCTAAAGCTGGAGCGCCGGTTGGGGCGATGATACTTAAAGATGTACGATCATACTCTGGTGCCTTTGACTCAGAGTTAGATGTACTTGGTTGATTGTTGCAGGCTACGAGCATAAGTGCGGCAGCCATGAGTGATATATATTTTTTCATTTTTAGATTTTCCTCCTTGGTAATTATAGAATAATTCTTTATAATAAAATGTGATGTAGGTCACACAATTATTATGAAAATACCACTTTTACAAGTTTTAACTAAAAAAGAACACAAATTGGTGAAGGGTTACCAGGTCACCAAAAACAGTGTTATCAATCATGAAGGTGATCTCTGCGAAAACGTCGGAGTCATCATTTCTGGTAAAGTCGATATCGTTTCTTATTCCTTCCAAGGTAAGGAGCAGATTCTTAACTCTCTTAAAGCGGGAGATATTTTTGGTAACAATTTAATCTTCTCTAGTGAACCTATTTATCGTGGGGATGTCATCGCTAAAGAAAAATGTGTTATCGCTTTTATCAATAAAGAGAATTTAATCTATTTATTACAAAATAACCAAGAGTTCCTAACTCTCTATTTAAAAGCTCAATCTGACTTTGGTAAGTCTCTTAACGCGCGCATACAATTATTATCATTTACTAATGCGGAAGAAAGGCTCGTTTATTACGCAAGTAAAAACGATAATGTTATCACCTTTAAAAATGTCACAACATTAGCCGCTCAAATTGGTATTCAAAGAGAAACTTTATCTCGTTTATTAACGAGTTTAGTAAAGCGCCATCTCATTAAAAAAGAGAAGGGAAAAATTACTTTCTTAAAGAAAAGGCGCTAACCTACTTGTTAACGCCGTGGATTTCTAATAAGTTTTCGTAAAGAGCTAATCTAGTAGCTAGGCCAACACCGCCTGGAACTGGAGTTTGAAGACCAACTGGAAGTCCAGGAATAGCATCACCTTTTAAACCATCTTCAGTTCTAGAGATGCCAACATCAACGATAACGGCATCTTTTTTATATGTGAAGCGATTATCTAAGAAACCAGCTTTACCGATCGCTACGACAATAACATCTGCGTGAGCGATATAGAAAGCCATATCTTCAGGAGTGGTTTTGCTATGCAAAACAGTCACGTTCATATTCTCTTTAAGAAGGAGTTTTGCCATTGGTTTACCGACGATATTACTACGGCCGATAACAACAGCATTCTTTCCTTGCATAGGAATCTTTTCAAAGTGTAAGTAGTTAATAATACCTTTTGGGGTACATGGAACAAGAGAGGATAATGGATGGAAACCATCAACATCTTTTTTAGGATCAACCGCTAATTTAATGACTTCTTCATCGATTCCTTTTGGTAAAGGCATTTGCACGATAAAGCCATCATGAATGTCATCTTTGTTTAATTCATCAATAACCTTCAAAAGTTGTTCTTGAGTTGTTTCTAAAGGTAACTTAATTAAGTCTGCTTTGATGCCTAATTCATCAGCATCTTTAAGCTTCCCGCGCACATATGCGCAGCTAGCCGCGTCTTCATTAACTTGGACGATAGCGATGCATGGTTTTCTTTCTAAACATGCTACTAGATTTTTAATCTCTTCCTTACGAAGAGCAACGTATTCTTTGATAGTCATATTACTTTACAATTTCATTCAATTCTTTCGCATTGAATTGTCTTAATTTGATGCCAGCTAATTCAAGCATCTTTCTACTAGCTTGAACGCCAATTGTGTCAGCGTATTTATTTTCCAAATAAATAATTTCCTTAATGCCCACTTGAACGCATGCTTTCGCGCACTCGTTGCATGGGAATAATGTGACGTATAAGCGACAGCCCTTAAGCGCGCTTCCGTTACGCGTATTTAAAATCGCGTTAAATTCTGCGTGACAGACATAGAGATATTTAGAATCTAAGCCTTCACCTTTGTTCCAAGAGAGTTGACTTTCATCAACGCCTTTTGGCATACCATTATAGCCGATAGATACGACTTTATTATCGTCATCGACGATACATGCGCCTACTTTTGTATTGGGATCCTTGCTTCTTAAAGCGCTCAAAGAAGCGATACCCATAAAGTATTCATCCCAAGAAATATTATTGTGTTCCATATAAGAATTATTATAACGATATTTGATTCTAAGGCAACTTAATATTACAATATTAATACTATGGCAATTGTTGGTATTGATAAACTCTCATTACTAGATTACGAAGACAAGGTTTCTGTGGTCTTATTCTCCCAAGCCTGTAACATGCGTTGCCCGTTTTGTCATAACGGTGCAGCGGTATTAGGCGCGAGCAAAGAAGACGAACTAGACTTTGATGAAATTCTCGCGTTTTTAAAGACTAGAACTGGCCTTGTAGATGCCGTTGTTTTCAGTGGTGGTGAACCAACAATGTTAGAAGATTTGAAGGTTAAAATCAAAGCGGTGCGTTCTCTTGGTTTTTTAATCAAGCTAGACACTAACGGCACTAACCCAGAATTACTTGAAGAATTACTCGATGAAGGGCTCTTAGATTATGTCGCTATGGACATTAAAAACTGTCCTAATTTATACGCTGAAACATGTGGCCTAAAATTCATCAATGTCGATAATATCAAAAAGAGTATTTCTCTTATTATCAATAAAGCTCCTGACTATGAATTTAGAACAACCTTAGTCAAAGAATTCCATGAAAGAATGGACTATGATACCTTTAAAGATTTAATCAAAGGAGCAAAGCGTTTATTCTTACAAAAGTTCGTGGATAGAGAGGGCTGCATTAAAAAAGGCCTCCACGAAGTTGACGTAGTGGAAGCCAGTAAATTAAGAGATTATCTTTCTGGATTTATTCCAGAAGTGAATCTACGTGGTTATTAACGCTTAAGCATCAAATATTTATCAATAAAGACGCTAGCAACTGAAGCATCGCCAACCGCGCTTGCTACTTGACGGACGTCTTTTTTTCTTGTGTCGCCTATGGCGAATAAACCAGGAAGAGATGTTTCCATTCTTTCGTTAGTAATGATGAAGCCATGATCATCAGTTTCCACTAAGGACTTGAATAAATCGTTTTGTGAAACTTGACCGATAGCGACGAAAACGTTATTAGTTGGATATTCATGAATAGTGTGATCCATGGTGTTTTCAAAACGTAAACCTGCTAATTCGTTTTGTCCTAAATAAGCGACAAGATTCATGTTGTGAGTAATGTGAACGTTATCTTTTTGTCTTAAACGGTCCACTAAGATTTGATCAGCAAAGAAGCGGTCAAATAAAGTGAAGACATAAACATTAGCACTCGTTTGCGCAAGCATTAAAGCGTATTGAAGAGCGGTATTAGCATCACCGATTAAATAGACATCCTTATCTTTATAGAACGCGCCATCACACACTGCACAGAATGAGATACCTTTACCGATGAATTCCTCTTCATTTGGAAGACCCATTTTACGGTGCTTAACGCCGTTAGCTAAGACAACAGCTTTTGCTTGATATGTATGGTAATTAGTGGTGACTTCAAAAACGTCATCAACCTTTAAGACTCTTTGGACTTCTTCGAGTTCAAATTTAGCGCCTAAATCAAGGATTTGCTCAAAGAGATTACCAGCAAAATCTAGACCAGAAATCTCTTTGATACTTGGAAGATTTTCGACACGAGGAGAATTGGCGATTTGACCACCAAAATTCTCTTTTTCTAAGATTAAGACTGAGCGACCGGCTCTGAGTAAGTTCAGAGCCACACTCATCCCTGCGGGACCGCCGCCAACAACAATGACATCAATCATATTAGTTTAAACTCTCGATGTAGCCTTTGATATTGGAAGCGTTCTCGAAGACATCGTTAGTGCCATCTGCTTTTGGAACGATTAATGTTGGAGCTTTTCTGACACCAAATGCTTTGGTTTGGTCAGCATTTTCTTCAGCATCAACAACACTATATTTGATACCAGCTTTGTCTAAAAGCATCTTAGCCATCTTACAGTTTGGACATGTCTTTGTGGCGAATAATAAGATTTCATTGCAAACGGCTTTTTCTTCTTGTTCGTCTTCGACTTGGCTACCTAAAACGTCAGTGACTTTATGTGTGAGTTTAGATTTCGAAGGTTCATAAACTTTACGGTGTTGGAATTCTTCTGTCTTACCATCATTCCAGTTTTGGACTGGTCTATAGTAACCAGTAATACGGGAATAGACTTCAGTTCTCTTACCACATTTTGGACAGACATATTGTTCACCAGTGATATAACCGTGGTCTTTACATACAGAGTATGTAGGAGACATTGTGTAATATGGGATGTGATAGTTTTCTGCGATCTTTCTAACAAGATTCATACAGGACTTCCAGCTTGGTAATTTTTGGCCTAAGAAGCAGTGGAAGACAGTACCAGAAGTATATAAGGTTTGTAAGCCATCTTGGATATCAAGAGCTTTGTAGATATCTTCTGTATAACCAACTGGTAAGTGTGAGGAGTTGGTGTAGTATGGAGTTCTACCATTTTCAGAAGCAGTAATGATATCTGGATATAAAGCTTTATCATGTTTCGCTAAACGATAGGCTGTAGATTCCGCTGGGGTGGCTTCTAAGTTATATAAGTCACCATATAATTCTTGATAGTCAGAAAGTTTGTTTCTCATGTGATTGAGAACATCTTTTGTGAATTGGATGGATTCTGGATTTGTTAAATCTTTTCTAATCCAACGAGCGTTTAAGCAAGCTTCGTTCATGCCGACTAAACCGATAGTGGAGAAGTGGTTATTGAAGTTACCTAAATATCTCTTTGTATATGGATATAAGCCAGCTTCCATTAATGTGGTAATGGTGTTACGTTTCACTTTAAGTGAACGGGCACTGATATCCATGATGTGATCTAATCTTCTGTAGAAGTCTTCAGCGTCTGTGGAAAGGTAAGCAATTCTTGGCATGTTAATGGTAACAACACCGATAGAACCTGTTGATTCACCAGAACCGAAGAAACCACCAGATTTCTTTCTTAATTCTCTTAAGTCGAGTCTTAAACGGCAACACATACTTCTAACATCGCTTGGTTCCATATCGGAGTTGATGTAGTTAGAGAAGTATGGTGTACCATATTTCGCGGTCATTTCGAATAAGAGTTTATTGTTTTCTGTTTCTTCCCAGTCAAATGTACGAGTAATGGAATAGGTTGGGATTGGGTATTGGAAACCACGGCCATTCGCGTCACCTTCAATCATGATTTCGATGAAGGCTTTGTTGACCATTGCCATTTCTTCAACACAGTCTTTATATTTGAAATCCATTTCCTTACCACCGACTAAACAGTTGAGTTCCGCCATATCATTTGGTACAACCCAGTCTAATGTGATGTTGGTGAATGGAGCTTGTGTACCCCAACGAGATGGTGTATTAACACCATAAATGAAGGATTGGATACATTGTTTAACTTCTTTATATGTTAAGTGATCAACCTTAACAAATGGGGCTAAATATGTATCGAAAGAGGAGAAGGCTTGAGCGCCTGCCTCGTTTTGCATAATGCCTAAGAAGTTAACCATTTGGTTACAAAGGGTGCTTAAGTGGTTAGCAGGGGAAGAAGTGATCTTGCCTGGAACACCGCCTAAACCTTCTTGAATTAATTGTTTTAATGACCAACCAGCACAGTAACCGGTGAGCATTGATAAGTCATGAATGTGAATATCGGCGTTTCTATGGGCGTTTCCGATTTCATCATCATAGACTTCACTTAACCAATAATTCGCTGTGACAGCGCCGCTGTTGCTTAAAATAAGACCACCGACAGAATATGTGACGGTACTATTTTCCTTCACGCGCCAGTCATTAATCTTTAAATAATTATCAACAACGTTTTTATAGTTAAGGTTTGTTTCTTTAATGTCACGTAAATTTTGATGTTGCTTACGGTAGATCATATAGGAACGCGCAACATCCACATAACCCGCTTGAATTAAAACAATTTCAACGGAGTCTTGGACGTCTTCAATACCAATGGTGTCATTAACAACTTTGCGGTTGAAATCACTGGTCACGCGTAACGCAAGCATTTCGATAATGTCGTGATTATAGAATTTGTGTTCGGCCATGAAAGCTTTTTCAATGGCGTTTTCAATCTTGGTAATATCAAATTCTTCAATATTGCCATCTCTTTTCTTGATTCTTAACATAAAAGTTTCTCCTTATTTTTCCGAAGTGTATACAAAAGTAGTTCCTCTGCTACTTTTTCTTTTATCATTAGCTATTTTTAAGTGGTGACGCACTTTTATAGCGGTGCATTAATATTATTAATATTCTAGGGGAAAATAAAGTAAAAAAAACACAAATTTAGACACTGTCTAGTTTTGTGATTTTTTGTCTTTGATTTATGTTTTTAATAGTGTATATAGACTACTTCTTTTCCTTATTATTATGCTCAACATTAAGGGTGGAGAAGATGCTATAAGCCATCTTGGCCATTTCTTGTGGTGGAAGATCCAATCCTAATTCAAACCAGAGCAATAAGATATTAGCGATACCACCCGCTAAGAAGGCGGCAATAATACGATTGTTAATCATATTGCTTTCAGTGGTTAATGAAACGTGACTGGCGATATATGAACCATAGTCAGTGAATTTTTCCACTAATAAGTTCTCTTTTCTCGCTCTTTTTAAGATGGTCACTTGACGAGCATATTTCTTCATATAATAGAAGACTTCTAACAAGAAGGAATAGATGTCATCAATGTGTTTTTCGTTAATGATTTGGAAAAATTCTTCAAATCTTTCGTCACAGTAGTTAATAAAGATATCTTCTTTGTTATTGAAGTAACGATAGAAGGACATTCTAGAGACACGTGCTTTTGCACAAATATCTGTGACGCTGATGGATTCGTAATCGAATTTGGACATTAAATAATATAAAGAAATAGTGATGTAATCTTTAGTGCTGTGTTTTTTCGGCATCATATATATATGGCTCCTTTGTCCGCGACAAGTTTAACATGTAAAAAAGTTACAATCAATATATTCGTGTCACTTTTGCAATATTTTACAGTTTTTATCTTATAAAGTTGCGATAATATGGCAAAATCTATACAATTAAGCTATGGAAAAATGTCAAAGAAAAGTTAATTCATATTCTGTTACCCGTTCAGTATATTTAATGGGTTTATTCGATTGGAAATTAGTGAGTGAAGAAAAACATGAGAACGCTCCAAGCATTTTGACTTTTGAGCGTGATGAAAATACTCCTTACTATAAAGAAATGGTGGAGATCGAAAAAGAGACTTCTCCAAAGCTCATTCCTTTCTATGTCTTAGTGATACCTGTTTCTATCGCCTTTATCGTGATGACAGTCTATCTCATCCTCACCTTAGCATTAAAAGATAGCTTCAACGCCAAAGGAAATCTCTTCTTCTTTTTAATACCTGCAATGGTGTTATTACTCACTGACACATTACTTTTTTACTTCCGCAGTAAACAATTAATGAAATATCTTCAAAATGAAGATAAAATAGTAAAAGAAGCTGAAGAAAAAATCAAAGCATTAAGAGAAAAATATGGAAAGTAAAACCGTCAAAGTCAAAGCTAAGAAAGTCGAAGAAACAATCGCTTTTCATAATGCTTTTGGCTATGAACTAGTTGGTCAAGAAGATGAAGGCAACAAAGTCCTTCTTACTTTTGAAAGAGATAAAGAAAGATTCGAAGGTAATTCCTATCACACGATTAGAAGTACTGAAGGTCTATACGCTCGTATCTCTCGCCCATTCCCACTTGCGGGCATCATTATGTTCGCTATCGCAAGTGTGCTTTTAGCGATGTTCTTTGTCTTGCAAAAAACCTTCCCATTTTATATTGTTTTCCTCTTTGCGAGTTTAACCTGCTATGGCGTTTCTATTCAGTTATTAATTATCTTCTTGGTAATCTTGCTTAAGAGACGCTCTCTTTTAAAAAGAGTGGTGAAAAATGTCGCCATTGAAGCGGGCACTAATAAAGAATACCCATTACAAAACAACATCAAAAAGGAAACAGATAAAACCTGGCTCATTGCGAACAATCTTTAAATTAAAGATTAAACAGTGACTAAAAATATTTAAAATATAAAGTGCTTGTTTATTGACATGCACTTTTATTTTGTATTAGTATACAAACATATTAGGAGAATCACCATGCTTAAACTCGTTAACATCAAAAAGAATTATGAAATGAAAAATCAGGAGCCGGTTAAGGCCCTACGAGGAGTCTCAGTTAATTTCCGACGTAATGAGTTTGTGGCAGTTCTTGGCCCTTCTGGATGTGGTAAAACAACCTTTTTAAATATTATCGGTGGCCTTGATCGTTATAGTGAAGGTGACTTAATCATTAAAGGCAAGTCCACTAAAAACTATTCTGATTATGATTGGGATACATATCGTAACCATTCTGTTGGTTTTGTCTTCCAAGCGTATAACTTAATCGGTCACCAAAGCATTTCTAAAAACGTCGAACTTGCTTTAACTATCGCTGGTGTTGATAAAAAAGAAAGAAAAGAAAGAGCATACCAAGCTTTAGCCAAAGTTGGCTTAAAGGGTATGGAAAAGAAGAAACCAAACCAACTCTCTGGTGGCCAAATGCAAAGAGTGGCTATCGCTAGAGCGTTAGTCAATAATCCTGAAATCTTATTAGCTGATGAGCCAACCGGCGCTCTTGATAGTGAAACTAGTGTCCAAATCATGGACTTACTTAAAGAAGTAGCCCAAGACCGTTTAGTTGTCATGGTTACCCATAACCCAGACTTAGCGGTCAAATACGCCACTCGTATCGTTAACATGTTTGATGGTGTGATCACTGGTGATAGCAACCCATTTGATGGTAACGAACTTCCTGAAGTTTCATATCGCTGTCCAAAATGTGGTGAAGTCATAAATGAAAAAGTTGCAAGATGCCCTAAATGTGGTGTTCTTGCTTCTTACCCTGATGGTGATATTAATAAAGGTAAAAAGAAGAACAGTTCTATGTCCTTCTTTACCGCGACCGCTTTAAGTGTCGCTAACTTATTTAGTAAATCAAAAAGAACAATACTTGTCGCTATTGCGGGTAGTATTGGTATCTTTGGTGTCTCTACCGTTTTAGCGGCTTCTACTGGTGTGCGTCGTTATATCGATAACATGCAAGATGATATGTTATCTTCTTATCCATTATCCATCGCTGAAGAATCCGTGGATATGTCATCATTAATGACTGGCTTATATCAAGATCCAGGTAGCAAGATTGCGACTTTCGACCCAACTACTGAAGTTGGTCTTAACTCTATGATTGACTATTTAATGGATAGATATAGCGATTTCACATCTGTTAAGACAAATACTATTGATGAAAATCTAGTCCAATTCGTTAAAGATATCCCGTCTAACTATGTCAGTGCGACATCATTTAGTTATGGCATTGACCCAACGAATAATATCTTCTGTGAATGGAAACCAAACGATAACGCTGAAACAATGAAAATCTCATTAAACGGCTTAACTCAACGTTATATCGCTGAACTTAAAACTGTTGAAGGCTTCTCAGCCTACGCTAGTTATGTTGACTTATTCACTGACTTCATGAAATTAATGCCAGGTGATCAAGATTATATCTTAAGTCAATATGATTTATTAGGTGACTCTCACTTCCCACAAAATGAAAATGAAATCATGTTAGTGGTGGAAGGTGATACTACCTTAACTGACTTAGTCTTCGCTCAACTTGGTTATTATCAAGAAGAAGAAGTCATGAACATCGCTAAAAAAGCGATTAAAAAATATGATGAAAACAATACAGAAACTGATGCGGAATTAGACGCTAAATATCCATATAAAACATCATTCTCATATGAAACATTATTAGGTCAAAAATTCACATATTATCCACATGATACTATTTATCATTATGCTGATATTCCAGTTAGACCATATAAGAATTACAACATCGTTTTAAGAAATTCCACGAACGATGAATTCTATTCATTCCAATATAGTAGCAATACTTATTCCACTTTAGTTAAAGGTATCCTTTATACTGGTTCACACATCAACTTAAGTCCATTCAATTCTGAAACTCTTTATGCGGTGAAGATGAAACCAAGTTTTGATCCATCCGCTTTGATTAATAGCCAAGAAAATGTGAATTTTGAAGATTTACTTGCAGACCCTGAATCAGAAGATCCATTAGAAAGAGATCCTGCCAGTGGCAAATTCTTAACATTTGACGCTGAAGTAGCGAGAGGTTTAATGACTGGTAATGCTTCTCCTGACCTTTATACAAAGATTAGTTATATTCAAATTGAAGGTGGCGATAGCACTGGTGCTACCGTTAACTCTTTAGTGGGTGAAATCATGCACACGCCTGCCAAACAATTCATCAGCGCTAAAGAGATTAAAGATGAAATGGAAACCGTTACCGGTTATCAATATAGTGCGACTGTTGAAGATTCTTGGACTGGTGGTACTGAGCTTAAAATCGCTGGCATTTTAAGACCAAAGAAAGGCGTTTCATTTGGTTGCCTTAGTCGTGGTGTTTATTACACTGATGCTTTCCAAGCAAAATATATGAATGATGCCTTTAATAGTAAGATTATTCGCGATGAAGCACGCGGCTTTGCTAGTTTCATTGACCAAGGCAGACACAATGCTGATTTATATAATGCCTATGTGACATTTAAATACACTGATTGGACTGATCCAGATAATCCAGTCTATGATGCCTTTGGCTATGCATCTTGCTTAAATGGTGACTTAAATTCATCATTTGGCTCATTATTGTCCAATATTACCGGCACTAACTACGCTAGTGAAAATGCTACTCACTTCCGTTCATTATGTGGCCTTAAGATTGTGGAAACCGCTGATGAAAACAATGTCATTATCGCTAGAGATTATAAGAAGCTTCCAGACAAGATGTCTATCTATCCAGTGAACTTTGAAACAAAGAGCCAAGTTAATAAATATCTCGATAAATGGAATAGTGATGAAACCATTACCTTATCTACTGGCACAACACTCAAAGCTAGCGATAGAGATGAATTAACCTATACTGATACAATTTCTATCATCATTAATGTCATCGACACGATGATTACAATTATTACTACAGCGTTAGTTATTTTCACCTCACTTTCCTTAGTGGTTTCTTCCTTCATGATTGCGGTTATTACTTATATCTCAGTTATGGAAAGAGTCAAAGAAATCGGTGTTATCCGTTCTCTTGGTGGCAGAAAGAAAGACGTATCTCGTTTATTTATTGCCGAAAACCTCGTGACAGGTGTGATGAGTGGTATTATCGGTTTAGTCATTACTGAAGTGGTGTGCATCATTATTAATCTTATTATCGGTAACTTTGGTGTACCGGCTATCGCGGTATTAACATTACCAATCATGGGTATTATGCTCGCTTTATCCGTTATCTTAAGTGTGGTCGCTGGTTTAATTCCAAGTATGCATGCTTCTAGACAAGATCCAGTCACCGCTTTAAGGAGTGAATAATGAAGAAGATTGCATTAATCTCATTAGGTTGCGCAAAGAACCTTGTCGATAGTGAAAATATCCTTGGTCTTATGCTCAAGAATCACTATAAAATAGTGAACAACAAAGAAGAAGCGGATATTCTCATCATCAATACATGTGGCTTTATCGAAGCTAGTAAGAAAGAAAGTATTGATGTCATTTTAGATAACATTAATAAAAAACAAAAAGTCGTCGTTACTGGTTGTTTAGTCAATCGTTATGTTGATGATTTAAAGAAATCTATTCCAGAAGTGGACTTATGGATTCCAATTAGAGACTATCCAAGATTTACACAATTATTAGCCACTCTTGATAAAGATATCACTAACTATGAGGGCCTTAATGATGATTATCGTTTAGTTTCTACAGGTACCTACAGTGCGTATCTTAAAATTGGTGAAGGCTGCTCTAATTGCTGCACATATTGTGCGATTCCTTTAATTCGTGGACCATATGTTTCTCGCCCATATGAGAGCATCATAAAAGAAGCCAAAAAACTTGCGAGTGAAGGCTATAAAGAACTTATTGTCTTGGGACAAGACACCACAAGATATGGCCTAGACTTAAAAGAAAAGAAAACCATTGTGGATTTACTTAAAGGCTTATTAGAAATAAAAGAACTTTCATTCATCCGCTTACTATATTTATATCCAGATGAAATCACTGATGAATTAATTGATTTAATTGCTAAGGAAAAGAGATTAACTCCATATTTTGATATTCCAATTCAACATAGTGAAGATAAGATTCTTAAAGCGATGAATAGACGTGGTGATAAGGCTTATCTCACTAACTTATTTAAGAAAATCAAAACCAAGATTCCTAACGCTGTTTTAAGAACGACCGTGATGGTGGGTTTCCCTGGTGAAACTAAACAAGACTTTGATAATTTGTTAAAGTTTATTGAAGAAGTGAAATTTGATCATTTAGGTGGCTTTACCTATTCTAAAGAAGAAGACACTAAATCATATAACTTCCCTCATCAAGTGAGACAAGCCACTAAACAAAAACGTTTAGATGAGTTAATGGCCTTACAACAAAAGATTTCCTATGACTTAAATAAAAAACATATTGGTGAAATAATGAACGGCTTAGTGGTGGGCAAAGAAAATGGCTATTATCTATTAAGAAGTTATTGGAACGCTCCTGATGATGTTGATGGTAAAATTCTTTTCTCTTCTAAAGAAGAGTTAAACGAAGGCGATATAGTTAATGTTAAAATCAAAGAAAGTTATGTTTATGATTTATATGGAGAAATCGTTAAATGAAATACTTTGATAAATGGCAAAAGTTCATCGTTATAGGCGCTGGGGCATCACTTTTCTTAATGATTGTCTTTTATGTGGCAATGGTGAGCACTGCCACTTTTGTCTATGATGAAAACGGTTTTGTTACCAATCTTGAAGTTGATTTGAGACTCCAATTATTCTATTCAACTTTCTTCTTTATGCAATTAGCCTTTGGAGCGTGGTTTATCGCTCGTTCCATTACCTATAGAATGCGCAAAAAAGAAGCGCTCAAAGAACAAGAAGAATATTAATATTCACCCCTAAAAAAGCGTAAATATTTTTTATTGATATAAGAAAGTATTTATGTATAATTATTAATGCTGCCCCCTTAGTAAAATGGTATTACGCATCCATGGTAAGGATGAATCGGTGGTCCGATTCCGCCAGGGGGCACCAAACTAGTTCAATTGAGGATGACCCCTCTTTGATTAAGTGTGACTCCTGCATTCTAAAAAGCTCACACACAAGGTAATTCGTCTAGCGGACATGCAATAGCTCATCAGGATGAGCGATGAATTACGATAGTGTATCTCCCAAACTATAGACGTATAGTTGAATACACAAATATAAGCATTCCTAAAGCGATGGCTTTCTGGTTGGGACCTGTGCTTGCTTATAGATTAACTCCTCTGGGAGTTTTTATTTTATTGTATCGATACTTTTTCAACATTTAGTACCAAGAAATGAATGTCATCTTTTGTATTAAAGGCATAAAAAACTGAAACATCTAGATGATAATAGGACTTAATACAATCGGTCCTGTTTTTTTCTAAGTGCAAAAGCACTTTGAAATAAATATAATAAAAAGTGATGAATAATGCGGAACAAAAAAGAAAGATTTTAGCAGTTTTCTTTGTTTAATTCGTCTTTATTAATGAGGAAGCAAAAATGAGAACTAAAAAAGCTTTAACGCTATCGTTAATTATGCTGCCAGTTTTAATGACTGGCTGTAGCCGTCATGACTTTTATAGTAGTCATAAGAGCAACGGAAATGATGATGTGGTGAGTAACCATGAACAACCATCAACGATTAACTCTAGTAGCCATACTATAACTTATGATTTAAGCAATCAAAAGTTCCATATTGAATTAAGCGGTCGTGGTATCAATGATAAATGGATAGTGGAACAATCTACCACTTACAATGTGGAAGTCGAAGTATGTGATTCGTTATCATTAGACATTTATTTTCCAATTTCTCATAAAGTTGATAACATCAGCGAGAGTGTTTTTAAACTCACGAGTAATGAAGAAATAGATGCTTATTCCATGTATAAAAATACCTATAATAACTCCATTAATTACAATCTTATTGCTTGCTCAAAATTTGAAACAAAACCAGTTTATATCCAGTATGAGAAGAAAACTTATACATTAAATATCAAATCAAAAGATCATGATATGTCTAGATATAGCAAAGTAACTGAAAGTGATTTAAATGGTAATTTTAAAGCTTTCAATACGATGCTAACTAACATTAAGCATCATGATTTTGTTGCCCCTTATCCTGGTAGAGATCCTAATGGCAGTTACGGTCACTCATCATATTGGAATAGTTATAATTACACTCATTATTTTAGAGAGCAATATGACACTGATTATGTGCAATACTTACCGGATTCTGTTTATTATCCATCAAAGATGGATTTTCCATTCGAAGACATCGGTGACAAGTCTTTAGAAATACCTTACTCTAATAAGTTAATATCTGAATTAAAAGACGAGAAAATGGATATTCCATTATTTACTGTTGGCTATACAGTTATTGATCCCGATTGCACTAATCCTAAAAACATCGTTAGGAGTATATGCTTCTATGGAATTAATAAAAAGACTATCGCTTTGAACCTTCCAAGTGCGAACAGTAGTATTTGGCAATTACTTCATAACAAATATCGCTTATTATCAAATATCTATCCTGATTCTTATAATGAATATAGTGATGAACTTATTAACGTCAAACTCATTAAACCATTTGAAGATAGAGTCTATGGTTTCTTTGAAGATGATAATTACGCTTACATGTTAACGTGCTCACTAAATAACGATTTATTAAAACAATAAACACAAACTAATTATGTTGTATAATAATCAAATATTTTTTCACTTAAGAAAGAATGAATTGGTACTAGTTATCAGTCTTTTTATTTTTTTAAAATAATCTAGTGATATAATCTAATCTTAGGTATGAAGACATTTGATAAAGTGCATTTCAAAGGCATATTTAGAAAATATCAACAAAGGATTCTAAATAACGCTGATAGGTATCTTTTAAATGGCAAGATTAATATCGTTGCCGCGCCTGGCAGTGGCAAAACCATTCTAGGTTTAGAGCTAATCAAAAGATTAAATGCTCCAACCATTATTCTTTCGCCAACAACTACGATTAAGTATCAGTGGGGCGATAGATTTAAAGATGGATTCTTAGATGAAGGTGAAAAGGTTGATAAATATTTTTCCTATGACCTTCATGAAATCACTTTAATTAACTCCATTACTTATCAAGCTCTTCACTCCATTATGAATAAACTTCCTTTGGAGGAAGATGGTGAAGTGACTGATTATAGTGACTTAGATATCTTTGAACTTGTTAGAAAATACAATGTTAAAACCATCTGTCTAGATGAAGCCCATCACCTACAAAATGAATGGCAAAAATCATTAGAGAGATTTATTGAACAACTCGGTGAAGATGTCAAAGTAGTGGCCCTAACTGCGACCCCTCCATATGATGCCAATAAAGCGGAATGGGACCGCTATGAAAAGGTGTGTGGCCCAATTGATGAAGAAATATTTGTCCCAGAACTAGTAAAAGAAGGGACACTTTGCCCACATCAAGACTATGTCTATTTTAACTATCCAACGAAAGAAGAAACTGAAGTCTTTACGACTTATAAAAATAAAGTTCTAAATGCAATTAAAGAGTTTAAAAAACTCGATGTTTTTGAAAACATTCACGCCACAATCGTGGATGCTTATCATAATGATAAAGATTATTTCTATGATAACGCTGAGCCTTTCATTTTGCTTTTAGCAATTATTGAATCCATTGGTATCACTGTTGAACCTAAAATCATTAAAAGTTTAACCGGTAAGAAAGGTTTACCTTCTTTATCATTGCTCTCTTATGAAAGAGCGATTACTTTCTGTTTAGAAGATGAAAAGATCACTACAGAAAAAGAAAAAGAACGCATTACTAAAATATTAAAAACTAACTCCGTTTTTGAAAGAAACAAAGTGAACTTCACCTTAAAAGAATCAATGAAACATAAACTCATTAGTTCCATTGGTAAATTAGATAGCATCGCTAAAATTACTGAATCGGAAACTAATAATATGGGTGAGAATTTAAGATTACTAATCTTAACTGACTATATTAAAAAAGAATCAATCAAAGATTTATTCAACGATAATATCTCTTTACAAATCAGTGTTGTCTCAATCTTTGAAGCCTTAGTGAAATCTAACCCTAAATACAGAATGGGTATCCTTTCTGGTAATTTAATAGTGTTACCTCTTGACTGTAAAGATCAATTCCCTGGTCGTAGAGTTAAATGCAATCAAATTGGTGACACTAATTACGCTGAATTTACTTTCGCGGCTTCTTTACACAATAAAGATAAGGTCGATTTAGTGGCCAAACTCTTTGAAAAAGGTGTTATTAACATCATCATCGGCACTAAATCATTATTAGGTGAAGGCTGGGATTCCCCATGTATCAATACGCTTATTCTTGCTAGTTTTGTGGGTAGCTTTATGCTCTCTAACCAAATGCGTGGTAGGGCGATAAGAATGGATCGAAAGAATCCTAATAAAGTCGCTAATATTTGGCATTTAGCGACAATTGAGCCTGAATATATTTTTGAATATAAACACTTTGAATCATTAAAACTCAAAAAAGAAGCGGACTATAGCAAGATTACTTCCTATGACTATGAGGTCTTACAAAGAAGATTTGATTGTTTTGTGGGCCCTAACTATGAAACAGGAGAAATCGAAAGTGGTATTGAACGCTTAACAACCATTCTTCCTCCATATAACGAAAGTGGCTTTGATAGAATTAACTACTTAATGCTTGCTCAAGCCGCGAAACGTGATGACACAAATAGTAAATGGAATACATCTTTAAAGAAGAACTTCAAAGTCACTGAGGAAATATCTATTCCAAGAGAAGTAGTGATTCCACCTTTTGCTTATGTTAACGTCATCGGTTTAACACTCTATGGCTTAATAGATACCCTTTCACTATTGGGCGCTGGCATTTCTTTAAGTTCATTACTTACCGCAGTACGCGCTTCTGATTCGCTAGGAGCGTTAATAAGCGCAATCATTATGATTACAATGATTGTCTTTATGATTGCCTTCTCTGTCTTCTTAAGTAAGGTTATTCATCTCGCGGTTACTCATTCATCCCCTAAAAAGAATATGACATTTATCGCTAAAGCTTTGCTTAATACTCTGCAATACTGTGGGCTCATCAACGATAGAGCCACGCTTAATGTCTTAGGAGATGAAGTCCTCATTGGCATTTCATTAAAAGAGGCTAATAGATATGAACAAAATCTCTTTAATGAAGCAATTAATGAAATGTTCTCACCAATTGATAATCCTAGATACTTATTAATCTTAGAAAAGAAAGGCCATTTAAAATATCAACATTCATATTCTTGCCCATCTATTTTAGGTAAGAAGAAAGCAATGGTGGACCTCTTTGCCACAAATCTCATTGGTAAAGTAGGTACATTCAAAGTGGTCTACACTAGAAGTGATGAAGGTAGAGACCTCATCTTAAAATGTCGTAAGAGATCAATTCTTAATGAAAACGATAGAATGACCCAAAGAGCTATTAAGAAAAAGATTAAAATTGCTTAAGCAAAATAAAAGGGCCTACGACAATTAAAGTGGATTTAAGTGGGGACACCTAAATCTACCTGCCTAGGCTACAACATTAAAAGTGGAGACCCTTCACGCGTTATTGTGA
>CACWSI010000025.1 GCA_902763555.1 uncultured Erysipelotrichaceae bacterium
CAATTATAACGGGGACTTTTTTAACGAGAAAACCTGGGTAAGCTTCAACTTAAAAAGTGGACAGTTAAATTTCTGTCCACCTTTCTTGGCGGAGAACCCTAAATTATTTATAAATAAATATAATAAAAGCATGTTCAAAAGGTTTGTTCATTATTATAAGAACCATAAGCTCATATTATTTCTAGATATGACTGCGGCTTTTCTTATTGCCGTTACTGGTATTGCTTATCCAATTATTACCAGAGTAATGCTTAATGATTGGATTCCAAATAATAATCTTAATCTCATCATTATTGGTGGCGCCTCTTTAGTGGCTATCTATCTTATCCGTATGGGTCTACGTTACTTCGTGCAATATTACGGTCACGTCATGGGTGTGCATATGCAAGGTGAAATGCGTACTGATTTATTCAATAAGTTACAAACATTACCTTATTCTTACTTTGATAATCATGAAACAGGTGTCATTATGTCGACGATGACAAACGATTTGTTTGATATTAGTGAATTAGCCCATCATGGTCCAGAAAACCTCTTTATCGCCTCATTTACTGCGATTGGGGCCATCACTTACTTAATGTTTATCGATTGGATATTAGGTTTAGTGCTCCTAGGGGTTATTCCTATCATATTCTTATTAACTTGGGTCTTCCGCCGCAAATTTAGAACGGATATGCGTAACTCTAAAAAAGCGATCGCTAATATTAATGCAAGATTAGAGAGTTCTATCTCTGGTATTAGAGTCACTAAAGCTTTCACTAACGAAGAAATTGAAAGAGAAAGATTTGAAGAAACAAATAAAGATTATATTAAAGCGAGAACAAATGTCTTCTCATCCATGGGTAAATATTTCGCTATTTCCCAATTTGTGACTGATTTCTTTAATGTTTTAGTCTTGGTTTTAGGTGGCTTCTTCCTCTTGAGAGGAATTAATGGCTTTAATCCCGCTGATTATAGTGCGCTTATTATTTCTGTGAGCTTATTTATTAATCCAATTAATCAACTCATCATGTTTATGGAACAATTCGAAAGTGCTTCCGCAGGCTTTGCTAGATTCATTGCCCTTATCGATGAGAAGAGCGAAATCATTTATAACGGTAAAAGTGAATTTGATACTGTTCAAGGTGACTTAATATTTGATCATGTTAGCTTCCATTATGTTGAAAATAATGAAGTATTAGATGATGTATCATTCCATTTAGAGGCGGGTAAAACTCTCGCTTTAGTGGGTCCTTCTGGTGGTGGTAAAACCACAATATGTCACCTTATTCCTAGATTCTATTTTTTAGAACATGGACACATCTATATCGATAATATCGATATCAGCGACTATACACTCCGTTCATTAAGAGAAAAGATTGGTATTGTCCAACAAGACGTCTTCCTTTTTGGTGGAACGATTAAAGATAACATTTTATATGGTAGACCAAGCGCTACAGATGAAGAAGTTATGGAAGCCGCTAAAAGAGCTAATATCTTAGACTTCATTAACTCCTTACCAAATGGTTGGAATACTGAAATTGGTGAAAGAGGCGTACGCTTAAGTGGTGGTCAAAAACAACGTCTTTCTATCGCTAGATTATTCTTAAAGAACCCACCAATTCTTATCTTAGATGAGGCTACAAGTGCGCTAGATAATACTACCGAAATGCTCATTCAAAGATCACTTCAAGAACTCGCAAAAGGTAGAACTTGTTTAATAGTGGCTCATAGATTATCCACGATTAAAAACGCTGATGAAATCGCCGTTGTTTCCAAAGGAAAAATTATGGAAAAAGGCACTCATGATGAACTCATGAAGCTTAAAGGCATCTATTCTGCTTTATATCGTTTACAGTTTAAAAATAGCGATGAGGTCATCGCTAATATTGATATCGATTAAAGAATCTTTGTTCTATATAAAGTCAGTGCGGTAAATAACTTAGAGTCAACGACTTTATTTTCTTTTATTAATGCTTCAATCTCGTCCATTGTGAGGAACATCACATCAATAAATTCATCGCTATCTAAATGTCTTTCTTCTTTCACGGACTTACCACAGTAGTAGAAGTGAATAACTTCATTAGAATAACCGCATGTTGGTACCATGTCGCCTAAATGAATCATCTCAAGAGGACGATAACCTGTCTCTTCGAGACATTCTCTTTTCGCGGCCTCTAATGGTTCTTCACCTTTTTCAAGTTTACCCGCTGGAAGTTCATAAATCTCTTTACCTAAGGCATAACGGTATTGTTTTTCGATGATGAACTTATCACCAACTTTAATTAGAATACCAACTCCACCTAAATGAGAGACGACTTCTCTAATAGATTTTTGACCATTTGGGCATAAGACTTCATCTCTCCTTAAAGAAATGACTCTACCTTCATATATTTGCTCTGAATTTAATTTGGTTTCTTTTTTATCCATGCTACTATCATACTCTATTTTTATCGTATAAATTGAATTAAATATTATTTTTTAATAAAATAAACCCGTTAGAAAGAAGGTATTCCATATGGAACCAATTAAAAAAACTTATTTAGAAAAAGAATTAAAGAACTACAAAGGTGACGAAAAGAACACAATCATTCGTCATGCTTTAGTGAAGAATTCTTTATTAACTGTGGCTTCTAGCCAAGATGAAATCAAAGAAATGGATTTCAACTTTGATATTAATATCAAAACATTACCCGCTGCTAATCAAAAGGCTTCTGGTAGATGCTGGTTATTCGCTGCCACAAATGTTTGTAGAGAAGTCATTGCTAAGAAACTTAACTTAGCGAACTTCGAATTATCTCAAAGCTATTTAGCATTCTATGACCGCTTAGAAAAATCCAACTACTTATTAGAAGCCGTTATCGAACTCATCGATAAAGAATATGATGACAGAACCTTAGCGTTCCTTCTCCAAAATGGTGTTGGCGATGGTGGTCAATGGGATATGTTTGTCTCATTAGCCAATAAATATGGCTTATGCCCAAAGAATGTTTATCCTGAAACAAATACAAGCAGTGCCACTCGTGAAACCGCTCAATTAATTAACTTCACTATTAGAAAATTCGCTAGTGATGCTAAAGCATTATATGCTAAAAATGGTTTAGAAGCCGTTAGAAAAGAAAAAGAAGAAGTCTTAAATAAAATCTATTTCTTACTCGTTAATGCATATGGCTTACCACCAGAAAAATTCGATTTCGAATATACCGATAAAGATGGTAATTACCATCTTGAAAAAGGTTTTGATGCCTTATCATTCAAAGAAAAATATCTTGGTGATTCATTAAATGACTATGTCTCATTAATCAATGCTCCAACAAAAGACAAAGCCTTTGGTAAAACATATACTGTCCAATACTTAGGCAATGTCGTCGGTGGCAAACAAGTCACACACTTAAATGTCACAATGGACAGAATGAAAGAACTCATCTTAAAACAATTAAGAGATGACAGAATCGTCTGGTTCGGTAGTGATGTTGGTTTCTACGGGGATAGAGAAGAAGGTGTCTGGGATGACACAAGATTTGACCTTAATACACCTTTCGGTTTAGACCTTAAGATGAACAAAGGTGAATCCTTAGATTACCACGCTTCTCAAATGAACCACGCGATGTGTATTACAGGTGTTTCCTTCAAAGAAGGAATTCCAAGCAAATGGAAGATTGAAAACTCCTGGGGTAAAGACCGCGCTAAAGATGGTTACTACATCATGTCCAAGAGCTGGTTTGATCAATTTGTCTATCAAGCAGTCGTGGATAAGAAATACTTAAATGAAGAAGAATTAAAAGCCTTACAAGGTGAACCAGTGGTCTTAAAACCATGGGATCCAATGGGCTCACTCGCGGACTAATTCGATGCAAAAATTCCAACTCTATCTTTTCGATTTTGATGGAACGTTATTTGATACCCTTCCATCCTCAAAATACGTCTTCAAGAAAGCCTATGAAAACATGGGCTATCAAGTGAATGAAGATGATATTTTAGGTTTTACTCGTGAACCAATTCCTGATAGTTATAAGCGCTTAGGCTTTCCTCAGGAAAGATATCACGATTTTATCGAAGATATTAATAAATACGTTAACTCAATAGAAAGCGTTAATCTCACTGACATCTATGATGATACTTACGATACCATCATCGATTTAAGAATGAGTGAAGCGGATTTAGGCATTGTCACTAGTAATCACGCTACTCACGTAAGAGATGTTCTAAAGAAGTTTGATATGCAAAAAGACTTCTTTAAAGAAATAGTGGGCAATAAAGAAGCGCCTATTCCAAAGCCAAATCCAGGTCCAATCTTAAAAGCCTTAGAAATGTTTAATTATCAAGGTGATAAGAAAGATGTTTGCTACGTTGGTGACTCAATAAATGATTGCATTGCCGCCACAAAAGCGGGTATTACCCCCATCCTTTTAGATAGGAACAATGAATATCCAGATGCTGAATATATAAGAATTCGCTCACTAAATGAGCTTCTTGCCTAAATAATACTTTTAATAGTATTAGAATCACGTATAATTGTATTAACCGGTCAGGAAAAATTTATGGCGAGAAATAGTAGGAAAAGAGGAGTAAAAACATACCGTCCTCATGGTGCGGCAACAATTTTTTATGCCTTATTTGGTTTAGTAACAATTGCCTGTTTAGCAGCTTTTGCGATTTTACCAACTCTTTCTTTTACTAAAAATGGTGATACCACGCCATTTGTTGGTTATGAATATGTGGGCTTTACTATTAGAAAATATTTCTCAACAGCTTTAGCCTCATTCATGCCAAAATACGATACATTCACACAATATTTTGGCAGTACTGCGCCTACAAATGATTTATTAAAAATCATCTTTAATTTCCATGAATATATTGAATTAGCCTTTGGTGCAATATTTGGACTAGTTGGTATCTTCGCTTTAGTGGAAGTTCTCCTCGTCTTAGCGATGTTATTATTCGGTAAGAGCAACCATCCAGGTGGTATTAAAATATTCGCTTGGCTAATGTTCTGGTTCTTCGCCGTTTTCCTTGGTCTAACATTTATGTATTTGTTCTTCTATCAGCAAATCATCGGTGAAGTTCAAGCTAATGCCGGCACAAGTGATAATGTCGCTTTAGCCTTTGACTTTAGATGCTTATTACCATTAGGGGCAATGTTTATTGTTAACATCATCTTAAGTATCATTTGGCGTAATGGTTTTAAAAACCGTGTTCCATTAGCCCGTAAGAAAAGAGATGGCGATTATGAAGAAGATGATAGACCTGAAATCGTCCCATTCGCTCATACAGAGCCAATGTCAAATCCAAATCAACCACAACAAGCTAATAACAACAATGGTGGTTCAGTGATCACCATTGGTGATAGAGCTTATACAAAAAATACAGAAATCACAACAGCGGACATTCCTGAAGGCATCTCGCAATTAGGTAGTTCCGCTTTTGCTAATTGCGTCAATTTAACCGTTGTTACTTTACCAAGTTCTTTACAAGAAATCGGTTTTAACTGTTTCTTTAATACTCCAAAACTTCAAACCATTTCCTTTAACGGAACAGTTGAAAGATGGAAATGTGTTAAAAGAGGCAGTAACTGGCTTGCTAAAAGTGGTACACGTACTGTGCAGTGCAATAACGGCAAGATTAACGTTAATCCTAATCACTAATTAATATTTACATGAAAAACGCATATGTCATCGATAACGATAAATATCTTTTAGGGCGCGATAAGAATGGAACTATCCATTATATCAGTGAGATTCAAGAAGTCGTTCTTCCAATTATATTGGAAATCGACCGTATTTGTCGTAAGAATAACATCCCATATGCTTTAGCCTTTGGTAGTGCGCTTGGTCTTTATAATTATCAAGGTTTTATCCCTTGGGATGATGACGCTGATATTGTTTTTAATTATGAAGATTTAGACCGTTTAATTGAAGCTTTTAAAAAAGACTTAAAACCAGAATTTGTCTTTGATGCCTACGAAGTAGATAAAAGATATAACATTCTTCAACCCACGATTAAAGTAAAGAATAAAAACGGTCCCACAATGGTGGACGTTAACTATAAACGTTTAAAAGATAGAATCCATTCTTCTGATGGTTTCTTCGTTGATATGGTGGCCTTAACGGGTATGGAATCCGCGAAAGCACACCGCAAACTACTCAATAAGAGTAGAAGAAGAATGATTTCTTATTTTGTGCAAGACACGATCTTTAATCATGATCCGCTTGCTTTAAAAGCCAAAATGAAAGAAGACGAAAAGAAATACGCTCTTCTTTATAAAGATGCTCCTTACGTCTGTCAGACCGCATTACTCCCGTTTCCTCTTCAAAAGAAGAACCTCTTCCCTCGTGAAATGCTTTATCCATTTAAAGAATATGACTTTGTGGGTCATAAATTATATTCATTTAACGATGTTGAAGGATTCTGTCGTTTTTTCTTTGGGGAAGATTCTTTAAAGAAATATGATGGAGAGAAATGGATTGACCCATTCCCGAAGAAGAAGAGAAAAGTCGCTCATATTAAATCATTTAATTTCCCTAACAAATAAAAACTATTTACATACGCGCATTTTCACGTATAATAAGTATGCTATTTAGCGAAAGCTAGGTAGTAAATACTCTGAATAAGAGTGGCCAAACAGCCACTCTTTGTTTTTGAAGGATATGGTACTAAACGAATTAAAGAAACTCATCGAAGCAAAATTAAACACCCTTGGTTATGACCTAGTGGAATTTGCTTTTGGTAACGACACCTTAACCGTTGTCGTTGATAAGGAAAGTGAAATCGATATGAATATGATTGTCGAAGTCACTAATGAATTAAATGCTTATCTTGATGAGATTAATCCATTTGAAAAACCATATACTTTAGATCTCTCATCCTTAGGTGCAGAAAAACCATTAAAAGTGGAAAGACTTAGTGCCTACGTTGGTAAATATGTGAACGTGCACTTAACTAATCCAATTAAAGGTGAAAACATCTATGAAGGTGATTTAAAGGAAGTGGATGATGATAAAATCATCATTACCTACCGTCAAAAGACCAGAAGTATTGATTTAGAGATATTGAAGAGCAATATCTATAAAATACGTTTAGCGATTAAATTTTAAGGAGTAAAAATTATGGCTATGAACGCAGTAGAATTCATTGCGGCTTTAGAAGAAATTGAAGCTAGCAAGGGAATTAGCAAAGACACGATTCTTGACATGCTCAAAGAATCACTTATCAAAGCTTATCGCAAACAACTCGGTGGTGACGACGCAGACGTCCGTGTCGAAATTGATCCAGAAAAAGGCATTATCGATATGTGTCAAGTTAAAGCGGTCGTTGACGAAGTTGAAGACGATTTCTTACAAATCAGTGTGCAAGACGCAAATGACGCCGACAAATCTAAAAAGTATAAAGCCGGTGATGAATTTGTCATTCCTGCAACTATTGATGAATTAAAGAAAGCGACAGCGATGAGCGTTAAGAGTATGCTCAAACAAAAATTCGCCGAAGCAGAAAAGAGCATTCTTTACGAAACATTTAAAGACAAAATCGGTACCATCATCACCGGTAAGGTTGAAAAGGTTGATGATCGTGGTATCAGTGTTAACATTGTCAAAACATCTGTTTTCTTACCAAAGAAAGAATTAATCGGTGATGAAAAATTCATCGTTGGTGAAACAATTAAGATCTACGTCGATGACGTCGCTAGTGGCACAAAAGGTGCACACATTGTTGTTTCCCGTAGTAAAGAAGGTTTCTTAAGATGCATCTTAGCGGAAGAAATCAGTGAAATCTACGATGGTACAGTCCAAATCAAAGCCATCGCTCGTGAAGCTGGTGAAAGAAGCAAAGTTGCCGTTTATAGCAAAGACCCAACCATCGACCCAGCTGGTGCCTGTATTGGTAGCAATGGTGCTAGAATCCAAAAGGTTGTCAGCCAATTAGGTAATGGTGGTATAAATAAAGAAAAGATTGATATTATCGGATACTCCGATAACACTGCTTTATTCATCATGGAAGCTTTAAAACCTGCTCGTGTTGTGGGTGCAATTGTTAATGAAGAAGAAAAGAGTGCAATCGCCATTGTTAATGATGATTCCTTCTCATTAGCCATTGGCCGTCGTGGTGTTAACGTCCGTTTAGCCGTTAAGTTAACTGGCTATAACATCGATGTTAAGACAGAAACCATGGCCGCTGAAGAAGGTCTTGAATACATCTCTCTTGAAGAAGCTACAGCCGAAGAAAATGCTAAGAAAGCTGAACAAATCTTACTCAAGAAAGCCAATGAAGAAAATGCTGCTCAACCAAGTGTTTTACGTGGCTTACCAGAAGGCTATGTCGCTCCACAAGATCGTGTTTATGAAGAAGAAGCTACCGCTGATGATAACGCTGAATTAACTGAAGCTTTAGAAAACGAAGCTGAAAAGAAAGAAGCCGTTATTGAAGCTGCTCCTGTCGAAGAAGCACCAGCGGAAGAACCAGTCAAAGAAGAAGAACCTGCTCCAGCTCCAGCGCCAGTTAAAGAAGAAGTCAAGGAAGAACACAAAGAGGTTAAAACAACAACTTCTATTGAAGACCTTGAAAAATCTCTTGCAGATGAAAGCGCTCGTAAAGCAAATAAAGGTGCTAAGAAGTCCTTCAAGAAGAACAACAAGAAAGCCGAAGAAGAAGCTGAAGAAGAAAATAAACCAGTTATTTCTACCGGTGAAAGAATGTCTATTTATACCGAAGAAGAACTTCGTGAAATGGAAGAAGAAGAAAAGTACGAAGACGAAGTGGAAGATGATGATATCGACTACGATGAATTCGATGAATACTACGATGACGATGGTAGATAATGAACAAAGTAATTACTAGAACTTGCATCGTTACTAGAAAAGCTTTATCTAGAGAAGAGATGTTTAGAGTAGTTAAGACTCCTAATCACGAAATAAAGATCGATTCCACTTGTAAAGCACAAGGTCGTGGCTGCTATATTAGTAAAGATAAGGATGTAATCCTTCTTGCTAAGAAAAAGGCCTTGATCGAAAAACATTTAAAAGTCAGTGATTGCACTGCAATCTATGACGAATTATTAAAGCAATTTTAAAGAAAGAAGGTGTTGTTGATGGCAAAGAATAACAAAAATAATTTCTCCGCTCGTGAGACTAACGTTTCAACAAAAGTTAAAACCGATCGTAGCAAATCAAAAGTTAATGGTGGTGTCTTCGTTTACACAGGTGCTATCAGTGCGGGTGAACTCGCAAAAACCATTAATGTCCCAATTGGTGATGTAATTAAATTTCTCTTCATGCAAGGCAAGATGGTCACCATCAACACAATCCTTGATGATGAACTAATCGGCTTGGTCTGTTTAGAGTTTGGCTATGACTTCCAAAAGAAAGTTATCGTCGCCGCTGAACACTTTGAAGACGTCGAGATTAACGATGACCCAAGTAAGTTAAAACCAAGACCTCCAGTTGTGACCATTATGGGTCACGTTGACCATGGTAAAACAACTCTTATTGACGCGATTAGAAACTCTAATCTTGTCGAAGGTGAATTTGGTGGTATCTCCCAAGAAATTGGTGCTTACCAAAAAGAAATCAACGGTCAAAAGATTACATTTATCGACACTCCAGGACACGAAGCTTTCACTGCTATGAGAGCCAGAGGTGCTGGTGTCACTGATATCGTTGTTTTAGTGGTCGCCGCGGATGATGGTGTTATGCCACAAACAATTGAAGCGATTGACCACGCTAAAGCAGCGGGTGTCCCAATTATCGTTGCTATTAACAAAATGGATAAGCCAGGTGCTGATCCAGAAAGAGTTAAAAACGAACTTATTGCTCATGATGTCATCTGCGAAGAGTTCGGTGGTGATGTTATCGCAGTTGAGATTTCTGCTAAAAAGAAACAAAATATCGATGGCTTATTAGAAAGTATTTTATTAGTCGCGGAAATGAAGGAATTAAAAGCTAATCCAGATCGTTACGCCTTAGGTACAGTCTTAGAAGCTAAACTCGATAAAAACGAAGGTCCTAAAGCTACGCTTTTAGTGCAAAATGGTTCCCTTAGAGAAGGTGACTACCTTGTCGTTGGTACCACATATGGTAAAGCCAGAAGAATGACTAATGAATTTAGAAAAGTTCTTCAAGTTGCTACACCAAGCACACCAGTATCTATCATTGGTTTAAGTGAAGTGCCATTAGCTGGTGACCGTTTCATGGCGTTCTCTGAAGAAAGCGAAGCTAGAAGTATTGCGACAAAACGTAAACTCTTAAAAGAAGCTAGCGAAAGAAATAAAACAAGCGCTGCCTCTCTAGATGATTTATTCAATCTCGCTAAAGAAGGTGAAGTTCAAAACCTTAACGTTATTGTTAAAGCGGAATCAACCGGTAGTGCGGAAGCTGTTAAAGCATCCTTAGAAAAACTCACTAACGATCAAGTTAAGATTAATGTTGTTAGAGCAAGTAGTGGCGCTATCACTGAAAGTGATGTCCTTTTAGCCGGTGCCTCTCACGCCATTATTTATGGCTTCAACGTGAGACCTGATGCTAAAACAAGAGCGAAAGCCCAAGAAGAAAAAGTTGAAATTAGATTACACCGTATCATCTATGCCTTAATTGAAGAAATTCAAGCAGCGATGAAAGGTATGTTAGCCCCAACAATGGTGGAAAAAGTCTTAGGACAAGCCGAAATCAGAAAACTCTTTAAAGTATCCAAACTTGGTACTATCGCGGGTTGTATGGTTGTTGATGGCGTGATTAAAGCCACTGGTGGTGTCCGTATTATGAGAGATGGTGTTGTTATCTACGAAGGTAAGCTTGCCTCATTACAAAGAGAAAAAGACCTCGTTAAAGAAGTCAAAAACGGCTATGAATGTGGTATGCTCATTGAAAATTTCAATGACATTAAAGAAGGCGACATCATTGAATCTTACGAAATGGTGGAACAAAGAGATTAATTATGGCCAATAAAGAAGAAAGAATTGCCGGTATTATTAGAAAAAGCATTTCTGAAATCATCACCATGGAATTAAAGAATCCACATCTTGGATTTGTCACTATTCCAGAAGTGAAAGTAGAAGTGAAAGTCAGTAAAGATTTCTCTTATGCTAAAGTCTACGTTTCCTTCATGTTTGAAAACGAAATCGAAGAAGGCATGAAAGTCTTAGAAAAGAGCAAGGGTTTCATTAGAAGTGGCCTTGCTAAAAGACTTGATACAAGACGTTGTCCTGAACTCGTCTTCATTCTCGATGAAAGTTTTAAAAAAGAAGCGCGAATTACCGAGCTCCTTAATAAAGATAAAGAGAAGTAATAACTTCTCTTTTTTTATGCTTTCTTCACCATTTTAATATGTTTGATATTAGCCTCATAGAAGGTGTCACCTTCAGGAATGAAGCCCATCGCTTTATAGTAATCGAGTAGTTGATATTGAGCGTTAAAGTAAATCGTGCAAGGATTATAGTTTTCTTCAATTTTATTAACCAAATATAAGAATGCTTCTTTACCATAACCTTTGCCGCGATATTCTTTAAGAATCGCGAATCTTTCAAGTTTGAATGTTCTATCGCCCATCATACGATAACGAATAGTGCCCACTGGTGTATCCTTATAATAAATTAAAAAGTGTTTAGCCTCGTTTTCTTCTTCGGGAACAACTTCAATATCATAAGGACAGTTTTGTTCGCCAACGAAAACGATATTTCTAATATTTAAGACATTCATCATATCCATAGGAGTGGTGACTGGCTTTAAAGTTAAACCATCTTGATTAACTTGATAATATATTTCCTTACCCCAGATATCTTCTTTTTCATAGTTAGATAACATTGTTAACAAGTTATCTTTA